>JABMQM010000494.1 GCA_013203195.1 Desulfobacteraceae bacterium
CGGAATTGATTGGGGTTTCGAATCTTCAATCCAAAGCCTGTCTTATCTGCTATTGGTCAGGTGCAATAAAATGCTTTAACGCATGTGATACGTTGTTGTTATCATAGCTGAGAATGGCATTTCAGCAGGGCTGGATTTAGGTCGAGAAGGCCTCTAATTAATGCTGTGCTGTTGAATAGAACTCGCCAGTATGCTCCCGTTGCGTTCCAGCCATAGATTCAAAGACACACAATGCTCGAAATATTTCAAATATTTTTGAGAATCCGGACCCGTGCTGTAAAATTGGCTTAAAATCCAATCAATGACGATCAGATTGCCCATATGGATCATCTGCGGAAGATATTCCAGCTCCAGTTGATTTAAAGGCCCTATTGCGTTGATCTCTTTGCCTACTTCTTGATAAGCCCCCAGAAAGCTTGCCGATTGATCAAGCAGCAGATTACCATCAGTACCCGTCTCCCAGGAAGTACAAAAATACAGTATCGCCAGACCAACATCAAAGCACCTGGCGTCAATTTTTGACCAACCAAAATCAAACACACCCACTACTTGCCCGTCCTTAAACTTAAGATTTCCGGGATGATAGTCTCCATGAACTGCCAGGCGGGGCATTGCGTTGTATTTTTCTTGGGGTGGAATATTCTTTAACATACCGAGCAGATCATTGAATTGCTCCAAGAAAAATTCATCAAATGGAGATTCAGCAGCATTACGGGCATATGCTTTCCATTTTGATGCCATTAAATTAATCTCATCGAAATTGCTCCGTTCTCTCAAATCCTCTGTCCCTTGCCAACCAAATATCGTGTTGTGATACAAAGCGAGCATTTGGGCTGAATTTATTAATTCCTCATCAGAATCTAACGGGTGGTCCCAGCTACATTTATCTTCGCCCGGCAGAAAACTAAAAACGGCAATATAATTTGGGGGGTCTTTTTTTTTCAGGTTGCGGTCAATCTCAACGTAAGTTGTCCCATCCTTTTTCGTAATACACCATGGGGAGAACTCAAAGCTTCTTACCTGCAATTCTTGCAGCAAGGCATGTTCAAATCGCACTTTTTCTTCAATAGTTCCTTGGCGGTATCGTCTCAGGAGATACCGGGTTTTTTTGCCATCTCGAAGCGTTTCAATTTTATAGCTGTCATTGACGTAACCTCTATGAATACGCTCTTGACGGACCAACTGTCCAATATCGTAATGTTCAGAAAGAATATTTCTATTGCTTCTAAGGATATCCTCTTGAGTTGTAATAGTATCTTTTTTTTCAGTATTCATTTGCCAGTCTATTTTATATTCAGCCAGGATCTTCAGGATTTTCTTTTCCCCTTTCTCCCGCTCAGCGGGACATGCGGATGAAAGGGAAAAAACCACGTCCGCTGACGCGGAGGTTTTCACTACACTACAAGCAATACCATCGGCCTCTTTGGGTTTCTTTTCCCACTTGAAAAGTTTACGGCTTAACAAATGTGTCTATCAATTTTTTGAAATAATCACTATCAGTGAGCGGTCGTTGTATACCATACTCAGTTAAGCAATTTTCAAAGCGGGAACAATCATAAATACTTTCATCTTTTAAATACATTTCGACATCTTCCAGGGATTGGGCCAAGACATTAAGAATATAATCACCTTCCTTTTCTGCCTTTGTATATAATCTTGATTTCCATTCATCAAAGGAGACATATTCAGATATCAGTTTCATCTCAAGCAGTAAATCAAACGTTACCCTGGCCGGCAGTGGATCGTTCTGCACAATATTGAATACCTGGCTGAAATTGGAGGGGTTGCCGGCAAAAAGAACAATGGATTTCACCAGAAAGTCTACCGGAGTTAGCTCGAATGCCCAATTGCTCTTGTCAGGTGCACAGTTAACCTTGGCGCAGGCATCAATAATCATGGATTGAAAATCACTTGGATTTGTTACCCCCGTGACACTGTGATGTCCAATATTGCCCGGGCGATACAAACAAACCGGCAGGCCCCTGGATACCGCTTCCCAGACCAGTTTTTCGGCAACCCACTTGGCCTGGCCGTATCCGTTTGTCAAATGCTCGGCATATGAATCAATATCACTGTTTTCCAAATATGCTTCTTGATCTTCTCCTGCAAATATGCCGTTTGTCGATATATAATGGATCGGCTTGGTTGTTGATGTGCATGCGAAGCGCAAGATCTCCTGGGTACCATTGACGGCAGCGGGTTTAATTATCGAATACGAATAAACATAATTTACCAAAGCAGCACAGTGAAAGATCAAATCGATTTCTTCGGCCAATTCATTAAACTGTGCAACCGACAATCCAAAATACTTCTTTGTTAAATCACCAAGAACAGGAACAATGCGGTCCTTTATATTGCCATTCCATAAATGATAATATTTTAGATTTTTAACAACGCGCTGTATAGCGTCTGTCTGATGACCGCTTTTTGTACGTACCAGGCAGTAAATTTTCACATGCTTTTTCGTAGATTTTAATAATTCATCAAGCAGAAATGCCCCCAGAAATCCTGTTGTGCCGGTGACTAAGATCGACGCTGCATCGTTTAACTTCATAGGTTTTTTATCAGAAACAGGAATGATAGAAGGTTCTAAAAATGCATCTTCTTTGATTGAAACGCACAGCGCAACATCTTCTGAGCCATTATTCATAAATTTAACAAGTTCTGTTACCGTCGGGTATTCATAGACGTCTTTGACCATGAGTTGAACACGAAATATCTCTTCTATAAAGATCGTTAATTCCACGGCTAATAATGAGTGACCGCCAAAATCAAAGAAACTCGAATCATTTTTTATGCTTTTAGGATCTAAAAAGAGAATGCGTTCCCATAGTGTCCGCATGATATTTTCCTGTTCTTTTAGAGAAGCCCCCTGGTCGAGTTGAATATCTGAAAAATTATGTTGATATTTAGGCGGCGGTGACGGCAGCAATTTATGATTCAGTTTGCCGGTGATGGGATGGAGCGGAATATTATCCAGCTCTACATATGTACCGGGAATCATATAATGGGGCAGGTATAACTTTAATATATTCCGAATCGCTACGCTCGTTCCCGTGCGCTCATCAATTTCCCAATCTGCGGCCTCATGCCTGACAACATATGCCACCAGCCGTTTGTCCTCCCCTTCTTCACCCTCGGCGATTACGGCACAACTTTTGACATTTGCGTGTTCAAGCAAAGCGGTCTCTACGGCTCCCAAGTGAATGCTGTAGCCGCGTATCTTAACCATGAAATCGCAACGGCCTTTGATCTCCAGCTTTCCATCCGTATGAATTTCAGCCAGATCTCCGGTTCGATAGAATCTTTGGTCCTCAATCAAAACGAAGCGCTCTGCGGTCAACTCCGGTTTTTTCAAATATCCTTTGGCCAGGCAGGGGCCGCCGATGTAGAGTTCTCCGACGCTCCCGGATGATACCGGCTGCATATTTTCATCTAATAATTTTATTTCTACGCCGCTCATCGGTTTTCCCACCGGACAAATCCCGGACGGCAGGTCTTCGACATCCCGCAGGTCTGTATCGGCCACATCATGACACTCGCTGATACTGTATGTATTCAGCAGGCGAACATGGGCCGGCATTCTTTTTAAAACCCTGTTCTTTAGCTTGGTGGTAACCACTTCACCATTTAGCCAGATGACTTTGAGCGACGCAAGTTTGGATTGAATTTGATCGGCGTCAATTGAATTGATGACGCTTTCCAGCAATGACGGTGTAAATAAAATCTCGGTGATCTTGTGCTCCGCCAAAAAAGCGATCAGGGATTTGGGGTCATAAATGATATCATCGGGAATAATATAGCAGGTTGCGCCTTTCAGCATGGGCCTCAATATTTCCCATACAAAGAATATGTTGCAGGCGACACGATCTCCGGGTTGATATGAACTGGTTTCATATCTGTGCAGGTACGAATGCACCGCCCCCCGGTGGGGTGCCATTATTCCTTTTGGCTCTCCTGTTGTGCCCGAAGAATAGGCAATGTAGGCCAAATTGTCTAACGTTAATGATGCAACCGCATCTTTATCATATGTGCAGTCTTTCCAGCTGTGATCAACATCTATGTTCAACGTTTTGTTAGTATTTATTTGATTCAGTCTGTCTACATACTTACTTTTGGT
Source organism: Desulfobacteraceae bacterium (assembly GCA_013203195.1). Classification (GTDB taxonomy): domain Bacteria; phylum Desulfobacterota; class Desulfobacteria; order Desulfobacterales; family UBA11574; genus Desulfatibia_A. Next base: position 4,121 of record JABMQM010000494.1, read on the forward strand.
GATAATGACTTTCGGCTCGGCCTCATTAGATATTTTTTCCAGCAGGGAATCAGGATTGGCCAGATCCATTGGCATATAAGCTCCGCCGGCCTTTAAAATGGCGATATAGGCGATGACATACTCAACACTGGTTTCCATCAGAATACCAACGGCGCTGTCAAAAGTTACGCCCTGTTGTTGGCAATATCCCGCTAAAGCATCGGACAGTTGGTCAAGCTGTGCATAGGTCAGCACCTTTTCACCATCAACCACAGCAACAGCTTCCAGCATACGCTCGGCCTGGTTCTGAAATAATAGATGCAAGCACAACTGTTCTGCTTTCATTCGACCTCCTTTAATAGACTAATCTAAAAATATCAACAGAAGAACCGGGTTGCTTTGCTCATAGCTGGAATACTGGAATAATGAGGATTTCAAGTATATTGAAGTAGTTTCATCTATATTCCTCCGTTTGACACAACCAGCTTGATAGTGTATAAGTCGACACTTTATATTTTAATATTTCATGGTTTAATATTATTGATTAATAATGTAAAGAGCAACAAGATATAAAGCATCCTGGCCCAGAGGACCAGGCCTTGGTTTGCCCCTGCCGTAGATCCCGATTGTTCACGGGGAAAGGGGCTGATTTCCTGCAAGCCGGACAAGTTTGAAGCCGTCGTAGCCTTGCAACTATGGTAAAGTCGGCGACCTGGCTCTCCGAGGCGTAGGCTCTACAAG
>JABMQM010000495.1 GCA_013203195.1 Desulfobacteraceae bacterium
CTGCCTAAAAGCGGTTTTGCAACCGATATGGAAACAGTCCGCGCCGTTGCCGGTGAAATCGGATTTCCGATCATCGTGCGTCCCAGTTTTACCTTAGGTGGTACCGGCGGCGGGGTCGCCTATAATCCCGAAGATCTGGAAAAAGTGGCCAAAACCGGAATCGATGCCAGCCTCACCGGGCAGGTAATGTTGGAGGAATCCGTTCTGGGTTGGAAAGAATACGAATTAGAGGTTATGCGGGATCATAATGATAATGTCGTTATAATTTGCAGCATTGAAAACATGGACCCCATGGGAATCCACACCGGTGACAGCATTACGGTGGCGCCGGCCCAGACGCTTTCCGATAAGGAATACCAGGTGATGCGGAATGCATCCATCGCCGTTATAAGGGAGATTGGCGTGGATACCGGAGGCTCAAATGTTCAATTCGCCGTCAATCCTGAAAACGGAGAATTGATCGTGATTGAGATGAATCCCAGGGTTTCGCGCAGCTCGGCCCTGGCATCCAAAGCCACCGGTTTTCCGATTGCCAAAATAGCCGCCAAGCTGGCCGTGGGATATACGCTTGATGAAATTTCCAATGACATTACCGGAGAAACCCTGGCCTCTTTTGAACCGACTCTGGATTACTGTGTTGTCAAAATACCGCGTTGGACTTTTGAAAAATTTCCCGAAACCCCGAATTATCTCACCACGGCCATGAAATCGGTGGGTGAAACCATGTCCATCGGCCGCACATTTAAAGAGGCCCTGCAAAAGGGCTTAAGATCCCTGGAGATCGGCCGCTTCGGACTGGGGGCCGACGGCAAGGATTTCATGGATTCCGGCATCCACAGTGGAAAGGCGCTGTCTGTCTCTGAAATCGAGCAGAAGCTGGCAACCCCCAATTCCGAGAGAATTTTTTTCCTGCGTTATGCCATTTTGAAAGAGATGTCCCTTCAACACATTTATGAACTGACCGGCATCGATCCGTGGTTTTTAAATCAGATTAAACAAATCGTGGAACTTGAACAGCAGATTGCCACCGCAGGCAAGGAAATTCCTGAATCACTTTTGAAAAAAGCAAAATCATGGGGGTTTGCGGATATACAGCTGGCCCACCTGACGGGCAGCAGTGAAGAAAATATAAAAAAAACTCGCGAAGCTCTCGGCATACGTCCGGTTTACAAGCTTGTTGATACCTGTGCCGCTGAGTTTAAAGCCGCGACACCGTATTACTATTCGACCTACGAAAGTGAAAACGAAGCCAGGGTTTCCGCACGCAAGAAGGTGATGATTTTAGGCGGCGGCCCTAACCGCATCGGGCAGGGTATTGAGTTTGACTACTGTTGTGTCCATGCTTCATTTGCCCTTCGAGAAGAAGGGGTTGAGAGTATCATGGTTAACAGCAATCCGGAAACCGTCAGCACCGATTACGACACATCCGACAAGCTTTATTTCGAGCCGCTGACCAAAGAAGATGTACTGCACATCGTAGAGACCGAAAAGCCTATGGGTGTCATTGTACAATTCGGCGGCCAGACCCCTCTGAATCTTTCCGCGGGGCTGCATGCGGCCGGTGTTCCAATTTTAGGAACCCAGCCGGAAAGTATCGATCGGGCTGAGGATCGGGGACTGTTTCAGGCCATGTTGAAAAAGTTAGGGCTGGTTCAGCCCGACAACGGCATGGCTGCATCCGTGGAAGAGGCCGTGGCTGTGGCCGAAAAAATCGGTTATCCGGTTATAGTTCGTCCTTCCTATGTCCTGGGCGGCAGGGCCATGAAAATCGTTTATGACCGCCAGGAGATGGATCACTTTACAAGAATTGCAATCATGGAATCTTTGGGTCATCCGGTCCTGATCGATAAATTTTTAGAAGATGCGGTTGAAATTGATGTGGATGCCATTTCAGATGGCAAGACAACCATTATCGGCGGGATCATGGAGCATATTGAAGAGGCCGGTATTCATTCAGGAGATTCCGCCTGTGTGCTGCCGCCCAACAGCATTAAGCAGGTAGTCCTTGATGAGATCGCAGATGCAACCAAGGCCATGGCAGCGGAACTTGGGGTTGTGGGGCTGATGAATGTGCAGTATGCCGTCAAAGACGACCAGCTCTTTGTCCTGGAAGTAAACCCCCGCGCATCCCGTACGATTCCGTTTGTGAGCAAAGCCACGGGCGTGCCTCTGGCCAAACTGGCAACCAAGGTAATGCTCGGTAAGACCTTGCAAGACCTTGGCTTCAGCGAGGAAGTCACCCTTTCCCATGTTGCGGTCAAAGAGGCGGTTTTGCCTTTTGACCGCTTTCCTGATGTGGATACGCTGCTGGGGCCGGAAATGAAATCGACCGGAGAAGTCATGGGAATCGATTCGAATTTCGGGGCTGCCTATGCCAAGGCTCAATTTGGGGCCGGAAATTATTTGCCGGTTGCAGGTACGGTTTTTATCAGTGTAAAAGACCGCGACAAGGAGGCTGCCCTGACGATAGCCTCGCAATTTTACGATATGGGTTTTACGATCATGGCAACCCGGGGAACTTCAGGGTTTTTAGCAGCACAAGGCATTTCAAATGAAATGGTGAATAAGGTTTCCGCCGGCCGTCCTCATGTCGTCGATGCTATTATGAACAGAAAGATCCAGATGGTTATCAATACCGGTCTGGGCGGCGAAACCAAGCGCGACGGATACGATATAAGACGTGCGGCCATAAAATTCAAAATTCCTTACGCGACGACAATTGCAGGAGCCATGGCCATGTGCAAAGGCATTGCCGCGCTTAAGAAAGAAACGCTTTCAGTTAAAACGATTCAGGAGTATCATAACTGAAGCTGACAAGCAGAAAGTGGAAAACCATAAAAAAACTTATCACGAAAGCACGAAAATACGAAAACACGAAAGTCTAATATTTTTTCGTGCTTTTAATATTTCGTGTTTTCGTGATGGTCTTTAAAATGTTTTGTCATAAAAAAATGCATAAATAGGAAATGTAATGGATTTTTCGGAAAAACCTCGTGAAGCGTGCGGTGTGTTTGGAATTTACGGCCACCCCGAAGGCGCAACACTGACTTATTTTGGTTTGTACGCGCTGCAGCACAGAGGACAGGAGAGTGCCGGTATAGCCGTTGCCAGGGACAACGGCATTGTGGATCACAGGGGCATGGGTCTTGTACCCGATATTTTTGATGTCAATCATCTGGAACATTTAGAAGGCGGAAGCGCCATTGGGCATGTACGCTATTCAACCACGGGAAGCTCGGTCCTTGCCAATGCCCAGCCGTTTGTAGTCCATCATCGCAAAAGGTCTTATGCGATTGCCCATAACGGCAATCTTGTCAATGCCCACACACTGAAAAAGGAGCTGGAAGAGACAGGTTCGATTTTTCAGACCACCATGGACACCGAAATTTTTCTCCATTATTTTGTCAAAAGCTTAAAATTAGGTTTTGAAGGCGCCCTGGTCGAGACGGTCTCCCGGCTAAAAGGGGCCTATTCTTTTGTTATGCTGACCAGCGATGGAGAAGTCGTCGGGATCAAGGACCCCAACGGCTTTCGGCCGCTGTGTCTGGGAAAACTCAACGGTCACTATATTCTGGCCTCGGAGACCTGTGCACTGGATCTGGTCCACGCGGAGCTTGTCCGCGAACTCGATCCCGGAGAGATCGTTATTATCAGTGAAAAAGGTATTAAGAGCATCAAAACCCAAGCGGCTGCCAGTCGGTCTTTTTGCATCTTTGAATTCATCTATTTTGCAAGACCCGACAGCACCATCTACGGGCAGAATGTTTATCAGACCAGAAAAGCCCATGGCCGGCGTCTGGCGCAAGAAGCTCCCGCCGAAGCCGACCTGGTGATGCCTTTCCCCGATTCGGGGACTTATGCTGCCCTGGGTTATTCTGAAGCGTCAAAGATTCCCTTTGAAATGGCGATGATCAGAAATCATTATGTGGGCAGAACCTTTATCCAGCCGACCCAGAGCATGCGCGATTTTGGAGTGCGAGTGAAACTGAACCCCGTAAAAAATCTTCTTAAGGGAAAAGATATCATTATCATTGAAGATTCTATCATAAGAGGTACCACGGTTAAAACCAGAGTAAAGTCCCTGCGGGAATTAGGTGTCAACAAAATCCATATGCGCGTAAGCGGCCCCCCCCATCGTTTTCCCTGTCATTACGGCATCGATTTTTCCACCAGGGGTGAACTGATTGCCGCCGACAAATCCGTAGAAGAACTCAGGAAAATTCTTGGTCTGGATACACTTGCCTACCTCAGCCTTGCAGGCCTTTTGGAGTCCACCGGTATAAAAAATCCGGAAAACAACTTTTGCAAGGCCTGTTTTGACGGATGCTATCAGGTGGAATTTGATGAGCAGCTCTCCAAGGACTGCCTGGAATAACCCGGCATTTTCACAAGCCAGAGCGGCACAGGAACTGTGTTATTAAGCCCTCGAAGTAAACTACTACGTCTTTGAGCTGAAATGCCCCCGACGTCGGGATTTCGCTGCGCTCAACTTGCAAATGCACCGCTCTGACTTGTGAAAACGCCGGGTTGACCCAATAATTACTAATAAAAATGCGTCCCGAGACTCTCTTTGTCAACAAAACAACCCTTGACAAAATCACCCATGATGATTTAATTACCCATTATAAATTCATAAAAAGGAAAGGTGCATGCATAGATTTGCGCTCGAAGATATCAAGGCGTGGAAAACCAAGCCCAACCGTAAGCCTTTGGTCATTAGGGGGGCTCGGCAGGTCGGCAAAACATACCTGGTCCGGATGTCTGCCGGAAAATACTTTGACCACTTGATGGAAATCAACTTTGAGCGTGATCCCGAACTTGCATCGCTATTTGCCTCTAAGAATCCTGATAAAATAGTTCAGATGCTGGAATTACAATTCGATTGTCCTGTCCGGCCGGGGGAAACTCTCCTCTTTCTCGATGAAATTCAGGCGACACCCCAAGTCTTTGCCTCACTAAGGTATTTTTATGAGGAACTGCCCGAGTTGCACATCATCGCCGCCGGCTCCCTGTTGGAATTTGCAATTGAAGAACCGGTTTTCTCAATGCCGGTGGGCCGTATCGAGTACTTGCATCTGGGACCTATGCAGCTAGAAGAGTTCCTTATTGCGGCGGGGAAAGAGAACTTGGTGGCTTTCCTACAGGAATTTACATTCGGTGACAGCATACCTGGCCCTCTTCACGACCGGTTTATGGACCTGCTACGAATTTTTCTGGTTATCGGCGGAATGCCCGAAAGCATTGCGGTATATTTAAAGAATAAATCCTGGCAGGAATGTGAGTCGATTAAACACTCGCTCCTGGCAACCTTCGAGGACGACTTTAATAAATACGGCAAGATGTTCAAACATCAACGGCTCCAGCTGCTGTTCAGAAAAATTCCGCTTCTGGTAGGCGCCAAGTTCAAATATGTTAATGTGGACAGAAACGAGAGGTCGGCAGAACTGGCCAAAGCTTTAACTATGCTGTGCCAGGCTCGGGTGGCATACCGGGTGTACCATTCGTCGCGCAGCGGTATTCCTCTCGGAGCAACACTCAACGAAAAAATATTTAAAGTTCTTTTCCTCGATATCGGCCTAATGTCGACTGCCACAGGCCTGAATTTGCTGGATTACGAAAAGGCAGAGGATATTATGACCGTCAATGCCGGTGCGGTATGTGAACAATTTATCGGACAGCATCTTTTGTTTCTCCGACAATTCTATCTTAAACCCGAGATTTATTACTGGGTTCGTGAAAAGAAAACCTCGTCGGCTGAAGTCGATTACGTGATTGCCGCAGGTACATCCGTAATTCCCATCGAAGTAAAAGCAGGCAAAAGCGGTACCCTTAAATCACTTCATCTGTTTTTAAGGGAAAAGCATCGTCCCCTTGGTGTCAGATTTAATAGCGATACGCCCTCCCTTCTTGATCTTAAGACAACCCTGCCCGATGGCCAAAATATTCCTTATCGCCTTCTATCGCTTCCCCTGTACATGGTGGGACAAGCACTCCGCCTTATTCGCCTGTGCACAAGCGAATGATAAAAAGCATCAAAAAACAGGGAATCCCAAATCCCTAACCTGCAAACAGGCTAAATAATTAATCGACCTTCTGGGAAGACCTTAAATCAGGGTACTTTGTGTCCATGGTCAAGGAAGCATCCCAGGGACAAACACTTTCGAATTCAAAGGATCAAAACGATATTTAAAGAATTCAAGCTAATTCATGAGTATTCTTGACTATTTTTTGTGCATGGAGTATTTATCCCTAAAATATCCATAACTTCACTTAAACCATGAACGGTGGAAGGTTATTCTATGCTGAAAAGAAGCCCCTTAACTACATAATGAGATAAGGGGTTTTGTGTTTTATGATAATCAGTCCCCTCCCATTGTAGCAAAATATGAGATGTCAGTGTATTGGTGATAGCACTCTAACTTCGAATCCAAAGACTAAGAAATAAAGATGGATTATGACTGTGCTACTGGATAACAAAGGCCAAGGAAAGGTTGGCGATGCTCTTGCGGAGGGCATTCAGGCGAATGCTCACGTTTCCATTCTGTCCAGTCTTTTTTCCATCTACGGTTACTCTTCCTTGAAGAAGCAACTTGAGCGTGCTGATGTCTTACGCCTACTTATTCCGTCGAACGATACCCCCGTCGCATCTGGAAACGCAAAACCGTTTCGGGTGGCAGGCCTAACGGGAAGCAAAACCGACAGGCGTTTTCGTAATTCCTTGAACATGGCAAAACTTGCCCGAAACTGTTCACAGTGGTTGCAACAGAAAGCCGAAATCAGAGCGGTCTCGCTGCCTGTTCTCCAGAATCTATTCCATATTGAGAACCCTGACGGCAGTGCCATAGCCGTTCACGGAAGTTCACCGTTCACATCTGCAGGGCTCGGCGTTGTGCCATCGGATGGATATGAGATGAACACTTGTTTCACGACGCCGGTGGAAACGGAAAGCCTTCTGAAATGGTTTGATGCGATATGGTCAAACCCCGAGGCAACTGGAGACGTCAAATCGTTTGTATTGGCCCAGCTTGAGACTATTTTCGCCAGCAAATCCCCGGAGCTGATATACTTCCTAACACTATACAACGTCTTTCGCGATTACCTTGGTGAGCTCGAAGAAGACAAGATAATCAAGACCAGAACCGGCATCAAGGATACGCTTGTTTGGGGTAAACTCTACAGGTTTCAACGTGATGGCGTGTTGGGGGCCATCGACAAGATGGAAAAATATAACGGCTGTATCATTGCTGATAGCGTTGGTCTTGGAAAAACGTTCGAAGCCCTGGCGATAATCAAATACTACGAACTGCGAAATGACCGAGTTCTGGTTCTCTGCCCCAAGAAAATTCGCGAAAACTGGACTCTTTACACCGTAAACGATAAACGAAACCTTTTCGCCGCTGATAGATTCAATTTTGATGTGCTTAATCACACCGACCTCACCCGTGAACGGGGGCGTTCCGGCGAGATTAATTTAGAGACTCTCAACTGGGGTAACTACGATCTCGTTGTTATCGATGAGTCCCATAACTTTCGGAACAATCCGCCGCGTAAGGATGGGATGACGAGGTACTCCCGATTGATGCGCAACATCATCAAGTCGGGTGTAAAAACCAAGGTCCTTATGCTTTCAGCCACGCCTGTCAACAGCCGTATGAACGATCTGAAAAACCAGGTAGCATTTATCACTGAAGGCACCGATGATGCCCTTTATAAACAAGGTATTGCCAGTATTGAACAAACACTTCGACAGGCACAAACACATTTCAACCGATGGCTTCGACTTGATGCTGATGAACGGACGACCGAAGGGCTTCTTGAAACTCTGAATTTCGATTATTTCAAACTGCTTGACCTGCTAACCATAGCCCGCTCCAGAAAACATATTAAGAAATACTATGATATTGATGAGGTCGGTGAGTTTCCCGAGAGGGTCAAACCGATAAATATAAAGTCTGATATCGACACCAAGGGCTTGTTCCCCGAACTTAGGAAGATTAACAGGGATATACGCCGTCTCAATCTCAGTTCATATGCTCCGTTAAAATATGTCCTCCCTAACAAACTTGAGGAATACAGTCGTAAATATGACATGGAGGTGTCTGGTGGATCGGTATTCAAGCAAATCGATCGTGAAGAGAGCCTGATTCACCTAATGCGAGTGAACCTTCTCAAGCGGATGGAGAGCTCAATTAATTCCTTTGCGCTTACGCTGGCAAGGCTCCTCGAAAACGTCCGTGACATCATTAGCCGGATTGACTCCCATGAGGAATCTGAAATTGAAGAGTTAAGTATCGAGGAAATCGAAATCGACGATGATGATTTCGCACCGGATTTGATTGGTAGCAAAATTAAGGTGCTCCTTCAGGATGTGGACCGCGTGCGTTGGAAGCAGGAGCTTGAGGAAGATGAGGTGCTTCTGGTCAAATTGCTACGGGAGGCGCGTGAGATTGATGCTCTGCGCGACGAGAAACTCCGTCTTCTTAAGGAACTCATCACCATCAAATGCGGAAATCCTATCAATCCCAGAAACAAAAAGATACTAATTTTCACTGCTTTTGCGGATACGGCACATTACCTCTATGGGAACACCGCTGCATGGGCGCAGGACAAACTTGGCCTCCATTCGGCTTTGGTAACCGGTGGCAACAGCGGTAACAAGACCACGATGTTGAAACTTCGCAAGGATACCGCCACTATCATCACTTCGTTTTCTCCGCTTTCAAAAGAACGTGCCAAGATCGATGAGTCTCTTACAGCGGAGATTGACATTCTGATTTCCACCGACTGCCTTTCTGAGGGTCAGAACCTTCAGGATTGTGACTATGTCGTGAACTACGACATTCATTGGAATCCAGTTCGAATTATTCAGCGTTTCGGGCGCATCGACCGTCTTGGCTCGAAAAACCAGGTTATCCAGCTCGTCAATTTCTGGCCCAACATGGAACTGGACGAATACATCAATTTAGTTGCACGGGTCTCCGGGAGGATGGTCCTACTCGATATCTCCGCCACCGGAGAGGAGAATATCATTGAGTTTCCTGACGCCGGAAAAATGAACGACTTGGAGTATCGCCGCCGCCAGCTCGAACAACTCCAGAATGAAGTGGTGGACTTGGAGGACCTCGGAGGCGGCATCTCTATTACGGATATGACACTCAATGACTTTCGAATGGACCTTGCCGAGTACTTGAAAGAGCATGCTGACCGTCTTGAGCACATGCCGACCGGGGCTTTCGCCGTCACCCACCCGGACGATCTGATTGAAAAGGACGGCCTGGAACCCGGCGTTATTTTCTGTCTCCGCAGCGAGTCGGAAAAGGTGAGTACAGACAGCACCTTCGCGCTTGCGCCTCACTACCTGGTCTGGGTTTCTGAATCCGGTGAGGTACAGATGAACTTCACACAGGCCAAAAAGATTCTGGATCTGCTCAAGAAGCTGTCTCTCAGCAGGTCCCAGCCTAACGAAGGCGCTGTGGCCCAATTCAATGTCGCTACCCGTGACGCGACCGACATGAGCCACTACCAGAACCTTCTTGCCAAGGCGGTCGCAGCGATCACCGGCAAGGCCGAAGAAAAAGGTGTTGAAAGCCTTTTCCAGCGAGGCGGCACTGTGCTGAGCAAGGAATCTTTTCAGGGCATAGACGACTTCGAGGTGGTTTCCTATCTCATCATTCTGGGGGAGGCCACAAGGCATGATTGAGGCTTTGTACGAGAAAATGATGATTCCCGAATCCTGTCGGCTTGGCAAACGGGTTTACAAAAAGCTATTTCATGAGAACGCCAAACTAAGTGCAAATGACAAGAAGGCGTTGAGCGATGACGTGGATACCATTCTCTGGCAGTACACCTTCAAGCCGACCACGATCCCGATTCAGCCCTACGAGGACGACCAGCGGGAATATCACGAGGTTGCGCTTCTTCAGGTAAATCTAAAACAAACTGGCCGGGTGAATCGGTTGGCCGAGGTTGTACACCGGCCAATCCCTTACCCGCTCTTTGTTGTTTTTGTTATCGATACGACTTGTTCAATCAGCCTTGCGTACAAGCGATTCTCCCAGGCGGCGAAAGAAGCTATTGTCGCTGAGGGTTTTCAGGCGACGGCCTGGCTGGATTTGTTGAATCCGACGGAAAACCAGGCCGCTTTCCTGGAAAGCCTGGATATATCAAAATGGCCCCATTCGCATTTCTTTGCGTTTTACAGAGCTGCCATGGACCGGGTAATCGCTTTGGCGTGCGCCGAGCACAGTGGCCATTATTCATTGGTAATTCCGAATGGTCTCTCGGTTGATGATCGAGTGAATAAGCTGAAGCAGGTTGAAAAACTCCAGCAGGAAAAATCGGAAATCCAGGGCAAACTGAAGAAAGAAAAGAACTTGGGCACGCGGGTCCAACTAAATACTCGAATCAAACAGATCACGGACCGCATTGAGGCGATCAAAAGTGAATTGTGAGGAAACACACATGAAAAAAATGACGGAACAGGATGGCAAAAGTCTCGATATGGTGAACGAAAATCTGGAGGTGCTCAAAGCCATTTTCCCAGAAGCCTTCACGGAAGACGGCGTGGAATTTGAAGTGCTCCGTCAACTCCTGGGTGATTCGGTTGATGAAGGCGAAGAAAAATACGGCCTCAACTGGCATGGCAAGAAAAAAGCACGCCAGATTGCGTTAATGCCTTCCCTGGGGACATTGCGGCCCTGCCCGGAAGAAAGCGTTGATTGGGATACCACGCAGAACCTGTTTATCGAAGGCGACAACCTGGAAGTCCTGAAGCTCCTGCAAAAAAGTTATGCCAACAAAGTCAAGATGATCTATATTGATCCGCCGTATAACACTGGAAACGAATTTATTTATCCCGACAAATTCCAGGACAATCTGGAGACCTATCTCCGGTACACTGGACAAAAGGACGAAACCGGTTTCAAATTATCTTCCAACACGGAAAGCTCCGGGCGTTTTCACACCAACTGGCTAAATATGATGTATCCGAGGCTTAAATTGGCGCGTTCGTTATTAAGGGAAAATGGCGTCTTCTTTATGTCGATTGGCCAAGCGGAACTTGCTAATGCAGTAGCTATTATAGATCAAATATTTGGTGAAGAAAATCGAATTTCAATCTGCACCAGAATGATGAAATCAGGCGGTCAGAAAGGCAAGTTTTTCTCCCCAAACACAGATTATGTTTTGGTTTATGCAAAGTGGGTAGAAGCATTGTCTGTTTTTCGCGGTGAAATAAGCCAGGAATTGCAAGATAAAGTCTATAATCAAATTGAGACTGACGGAAATCGCAAGGGTGAACGATATCGAAGCATGGGACTATTTCAGCCGACCTTAGATGCGAGGCCAAACCAACGTTACTACATTCAGTGCCCGGATGGAAGCTTCGTAATACTGCCAGGAAATACCTTCCCCACAGTTGTTAAAGATGGGAGCAAGGTTTTACCTGAACACGGTGATGGAGTCTGGCGCTGGACACCAGAGAGGTATTTCGAAGAGCGTAAAAAGGGAAATGTGCTCTTTAAGAAAACAAGCACTTCGCCATTACTTGATGAAAGAAAACAGCAAAGCAAATGGAACATCTATACAAAAATCTGGCTTAAGGAACGATTAGAGGGCGGTTCTCTCCCTCTTGATATTTTTGACAAGTTTGAAAACAGGCATAGCTCGAAAGAAATTGCCGAGTTAGAAATCCCATTTGATTTTACAAAACCAACTCAACTTTTATCATATCTTATGCAAATAATAGGTATTGCAGAAGAGGATATCGTTTTGGACTTTTTTGCGGGATCCTGTTCAACAGCGCATGCTTTGTTCAATTATAGAATTCAAAGCCCCAATTGCATCGCTCGTTTCATTTGTGTCCAGTTGCCTGAAAAGATTGAGGCTGATACAGAAGCTGCCAGAGCAGGCTTCAAAACTATTGCTGAAATCGGCAAGGAACGCATCCGTCGCGCCGCCACTAAAATCAAGAAAGAAAATCCAGAATATGAAGGCGACCTTGGCTTTAAGGTCTTCAAACTGGACAGCAGCAATATTCGCGCCTGGAACCCGGATCGAAACGATCTGGAACAAACCCTTATAGATCACGTGGAACACTTGGTCGAAGGCCGGAGTGAAGAAGATGTCCTATATGAATTGTTGTTGAAACGAGGCGTTGACCTGACCGTTCCCATTGATGAAAAAACCATAACGGGTAAAACCGTTTACAGCATCGGTTATGGCGTGCTGTTTGCTTGTCTTGATACCGCGATAAGCCGCGAGGAAGTAGAAGACCTATCACATGGAATTATCGACTGGTACAAGGAACTGGAACCCGCGAGCGACACACAGGTGGTGTTTCGCGACAGCGCCTTTGCCAACGACATTGCCAAGACCAACATGACCGCGATTTTAGAGCAAAACGGAATTAAGCATGTTCGGAGCCTTTAGATCATGAACCACGAATAGACTCGAATAAACACGAAGAGAAAAAGATTAAAAATATTAGTATTCATTAGTGGTTCAAAAAGGAATATTTATGAAGTTACACTTTGAAGACGATCTCGATTATCAGAAGGTGGCCATTGAAGCCGCGGTCGACCTGTTTTGCGGCCAGGATATCAACCGCACGGAATTTACCGTATCAAAGCTGGTGGATCCCACCGGTCAATTAAAGTTAGCAGGCATGGAAGAGTCCACTCTGGGCATCGGCAACCGATTACAACTCCTGGATGACGAACTCCTGGAAAACCTTAAGAGTATCCAGCTAAGAAACGGCTTGCGCCCTTCAGACTCAATTGCCAGCGGTGACTTTACCGTTGAGATGGAAACCGGTACTGGTAAGACCTATGTGTATTTGCGTACGATCTTTGAGTTGAATAAACGCTATGGGTTTACCAAGTTCATGATCGTCGTGCCTTCTGTCGCCATTAAGGAAGGGACTTATAAAACCCTGCAAATCACACGTGACCACTTTGAAAATTTATACCCAAACGCCAAGGGCTATGAATATTTTCTTTATGACGGGTCCAAACCCGAGCGTGTACGCCAGTATGCTACCAACCCGAATATCCAGATTATGGTGGTTACGGTCGGCGCGATTAACAAAAAAGACGTCAACAATCTATATAAGGAAAGTGAAAAGACCGGCGGAGAAAAACCTATTGATCTGGTGAGGGCAACACACCCCATCATTATTGTCGATGAGCCACAAAGTGTCGATGGCGGCCTGAAAGGCCAGGGGAAAAAAGCACTTGATACCATGAACCCTCTTTGCACTTTACGCTACTC
>JABMQM010000496.1 GCA_013203195.1 Desulfobacteraceae bacterium
GCCAGCGTATACGTGTTAATATCACGGATCTGGCCGGGTCCTGGAATTTCATTGACCGGCACGATCTCATCTCCGGTGGAAATAACAGCAATGACCGGCTTGCGGTAAACACTAATGGTTTCTTTGCCCAAGGCTGCCAAAAGACCTGTTTCCTGTGATCGGAGTTTCCGGCCGCAAGCAAGGATAGTATCTCCCTTGCGGACGTCTTCACCCTTTTCCAGAACGTGCTGCCCCGGAGCAACGCTTTTATAGACTTCTATAGTAGCACCGTCGATAGCCTCGGTATGTTCTACCATAACAACACTGTCGGCACCATGGGGCAACATACCGCCGGTAGATATTGTAGCGGCTTCCCCGGATGCGATTGAAAACGACGGGGATTCCCCCATCTCTACAGCCCCTTTTATGGACATATAGCCGGGGTTTCCTTCTGTGGAGCCAAAAGTTGAGGCAGCCTGGACAGCGTACCCGTCCATTGTGGCTCGCATAAAATCGGGAAGATCAATGTTCGCAACAATGTTATTAGCCAGCACTCTGCCCGCGGCCTTTGCCAGCGGAACGTCTTCGGTGCCCACCCGGGGGCAATCAGATGCATATGCAAGGACCTGCTTTAAATCCGTAACCTTGAAAAATTCTTTCATAATATATAATCGCTCCGCTAATAGAATCGCTTCGCGATTCTATATAATGCGGCTTCGCCGCTAACTACAATGGATAGTTAGCATTCAAATACCATAAAGGTCGGCGCAGTTCAAACAGATGGGCGGAATATTACCGTTCGAGCCGCCTTATAAGTTCTCAACAGCTGTCAGCGCCATCTATAGTTGCATTCGTGACTTTTTGCGAGATCATCAAGGTTAGTGAGACGAAAGGGATATAATCATGGGAATCATCGAAGATAAGATCAAGGATCTCAAGGAGCGCGAAGCCAAGATCCTGCAGATGGGCGGTGAGAAGGCCGTTACCAGACAGCGTGATCAAGGCAAGCTGAACGCCCGGGAGCGGTTAGATATTTTGTTCGATCCGGGAACGTTTCGAGAAATAGATATGTTTGTCAGCCACCGTTGTGTACAATTCGGCATGGAGAAAGTCGAAGTGTCTTCCGACGGCGTTGTTACCGGTCATGGCCTGGTGGACTCAAGGCCGGTCTTTGCGTTTGCCCAGGATTTTACGTCCAGGGCCGGCACACTGGGCGAAATGCATTCAAAGAAAATCTGTAAGATCATGGATCTGGCTTTAAAGGCCGGGGTTCCGTTTGTCGGTATGAACGATTCCGGTGGCGCGCGGATTCAGGAAGGGGTTGACGCGCTTTCGGGGTACGGGCAGATTTTTTATCGCAACTCGTCTGCTTCGGGAGTCATACCGCAGATTTCGGCGATCATGGGACCCACGGCCGGCGGTGCGGTCTATTCTCCGGCCATGACCGACTGGGTGTTTATGGTCAAAAACACCAGCTACATGTTCATTACGGGACCCGATGTGATCAAGTCGGTGACCGGCGAAGAGATCACCTTTGAGGAGCTCGGCGGCGCCATGACCCATAATGAAAAAAGCGGGGTAGCGCATTTTGCCTGTGAGAATGATGAGGATGCCATCAACCGGATCAAAATACTGCTTTCGTACCTGCCATCCAACAACATGGAAGATCCACCCATTGTGAATACCGGCGATGATCCCAAGCGGATGGATGCGGCTCTTGATTCCGTCATTCCGGACAATCCCAACCAGTCCTACGACATGAAAGACGTTATTCGTTTGATAGTGGATAACGGTGATTTTTTTGAACCCCATGAGTACTTTGCCCAGAACATTATCATATGTTTTGCCAGGCTGAATGGCAGAAGCATCGGCATTATCGCCAATCAGCCCCAGGTTATGGCCGGATGCCTCGACATTAATGCATCAGACAAGGCTACCCGTTTTATTCGTTTCTGCGATGCTTTTAACATTCCCATGCTGACCATAGCGGACGTGCCCGGCTATCTGCCCGGCAGCCAGCAGGAATGGAGCGGAATTATCCGGCACGGTGCCAAGCTTCTATGGTGCTATTCCGAGGCGACGGTTCCCAAGTTGCTGCTGGTTACCCGTAAGGACTACGGCGGATCTTATCTGGCGATGTGCTCCAAAGACTTAGGTGCCGACATGGCCTTTGCCTGGCCCTGCGCTGAAATTGCGGTGATGGGTGCATCCGGAGCCTGCAACATTATTCATCGGCGAGCCATCCAAGGGGCTGAAGATCCTGCTGCCAAGCGTACCGAATTGATCAAGGAATACGAGGATCTTTTTTCAAACCCATACTGTGCCGCCAGCCGGGGCTATATTGACGCCGTGATTGTACCGAGTGAAACTCGCCCGCGCCTGATCGATGCCTTAGAGATCATGTGCAGCAAACGGGAGATGCTTCCGGCGAAAAAACATGGCAATATACCTATGTAGGGGTTTTAAGATTTAAGTTTTAGGTTTTATGTTTGTTTGAAGTTCTTTTTTAACTTAAAACTTAACACCTAAAACCTAAAACGATTTTTTTATATGGTGAACAAATGGAGAGCAGAAAAAAGCAAGCTGCTGCTATAGCTGCAGTGGTAAGTTATCTAAAGACCGAACAAGAGGCTGTAGCCATGCAGGCTGCGGCGGCTCCTTATGTTGAGCATCCGTTGGGTGCCCATACTGCCGCGCCGCCGTTAAAAGTGTGGGGCCTCAGCGGCAGGCAGACACAGATGCAGATACGCAACATGATGCAGATGAAGACCTTTAAATAATAAAATCGCTCTGCGATTTTATATAGCGCGGCTTTGCCGCTTTAAAAAGGATATACAAGTTATAAAAAAATGTTTATAGGAGAACTTAAAATGAGTGATCACGATCAAGTCACAATGACCGGCATGGATTACAGCAAGGAGAGACCAGCGGCGGAAAATCCTCTGAAAATAATGGATCTGACCTTGCGTGACGGCCATCAGTCCCTGTTTGCCACCAGAGGACGTACCGAAGACATGATTCCGGTGGCCGAGATGATGGACGAAGTCGGTTTCTGGGCGTTGGAAACCTGGGGCGGTGCCACCTTTGACACCATGCACCGCTTTTTGAATGAAGATCCCTGGGAACGGATCAGGGTTTTGAAACGCTACGCCAAAAAGACACCCTTTTCCATGCTGCTCAGGGCTCAAAACCTGGTGGGATACCGCAATTATGCCGACGATATGGCCCGGGCCTTTGTTGAAAGATCCGTTGAAAACGGTATGGACGTTTTCAGGACATTTGATGCTCTCAACGACTACCGTAACTTCGAAACGGTTGTTGCGGTTATCAAGAAATGCGGGAAACATTTTCAAGGCTGCATCTGTTATACTTTGACCGAAGCCCGCCTGGGAGGAAAAGTTTACAATATCGACTTCTTTGTCAACAAGGCCAAGGAACTGGAAAACATGGAGGCCGACAGTATTTGTCTCAAAGATATGGCCGGACTGATGGCACCCTATGATGCCTACGATATAGTTAAAGCGATTAAAGCGGTCGTGTCGGTGCCGGTGCATCTTCACAGCCACTTTACTTCGGGCATGTCTGCCATGAGCCATTTGAAGGCCGTTGAAGCCGGAGTCGACATCATCGACACCTGCATGTCGCCTTATGCTTACCGTACATCACACCCTGCGGTTGAACCGCTGGTTATGACGCTGCTGGGAACCAACCGGGATACGGGTTTTGATATAAAACAACTGGCATCGATCAATGAAGTCCTTGAAAAAGATATTATCCCCAAATACATGCATTTATTGGATGATACCAAAGCTTCGATCATTGATATCAATGTTCTTCTCCACCAGACACCCGGCGGGATGATTTCCAATTTGATCAACCAACTACGAGAAATGGATGCTCTCGACAAGATTGGTGAAGTA
>JABMQM010000497.1 GCA_013203195.1 Desulfobacteraceae bacterium
AAGGCACGACATACCGGCTGAGATTCAAACGTGGGCTGATAGCGGTATAATTGACCTAAGGGTACCGATTGCCGGTGATGAAAATAAATTAGAGGCAATTTTGAAAGATTATAATGCTTGGGCCAACCTGCATCAGGGAAGTACCTTGGACTTTTTTAAAGCTTGGGGCGGTAAAATCCCCTTCTTTGATGAAAATTTTGCATCACAAATACGGGCAGACATCAAAAAGAAAAGCAGCGCCGGCCAATCCCTAAAAGAACCCGAAGATATTTTTAGTGCCAGATTATTTCTTCACATTGCCCAGAGTTTCGATTTGCAAAACAATGGATTGAACCAGGATCTAAGATTGTCTGAAGCCATGGAGCAAAACCTCATAAAGAATCTTAAAGGTGAAGATGAGGATTTGAACCTGAAAGCGGCGGCAAAAGAAAGATTTCCAATTAGTGATACTGGTTTTTACATGGTGGCAGAGCGGCTCAAAGCCTGGACTAAACTTATGCAACACGATCGGGAACCGCCCGGATTATTTATTACCACCAGCCGGTCTGTTTTGGATGAATTGATGGATAAAGCGCCTGAAATAGAAATGGTAATTGACTTTGATTCGATACCGATGCATGCAGGCCGGGATGAAACTGTCGAAAAATGGCAGGATGGCTTGCTTGCAAGCCTCAACACATTACTGACGAGTGCTTGGCCCGTACCAACGGATGGTATGTTTGAGGCGCCGGTGGTAAGCGGAGGCGATGCAAACGTTGCGATCAAACTCTATATCGTTGCCGGGGAAACACCATATGATTTTTTTGTCCGCTGTGTGGGCGATAACTCGCCGCAGGCCGGACTTGAGACCGAAAGATTGAGATTTAAAAATACTCTGATCGGTATTGTCGAGCTATAAAATCCTTTTGCAATTTAATAGTATAAAAAATACAAGAAGGCTTGACTCCCTGTATCAATTGGTATATGAAATTTTTCCGATAATGGCATAAAGGTGGATGGTAAACTACCACGGCTTAATTTTTATAAGAAAGGAGGCTCTTTAAATGGCTTTTATTCCTACAGTTGATGCAGAAAAATGTGAGGGCTGTGAAGAATGTGTTGACGTCTGTCCGGTTGAGGTCTTTGAAATGGAAAACGACAAATCGGTGCCGGTCAATGCTGATGAATGCCTGGGGTGTGAAAGTTGTGTTGAGGTCTGTGAGCCCGGTGCAATTACGGTAGAAGAAACCTAATCAGCTTTCAATAGCATGTTCCCTGGTTCTTCGTCATTGCAGGAGCCAGGGAGCAACATGCTTTTTAGCCGCCGCCCAAGGTTATATTCCCCCCACAAGAAAAAAATAAACCCCAATTGGGTTTTAATTCAATTGGGGTTCTAATAGCTTTTTACGACGCCATCAATTTTTAGTTTATGAAATTTGTGGTTGAGCATCTTCAACATTGGTGCTCTTTATTTTTTTCTTGCGGCTCGACTTTTTCTCCTGATAGCCTTCATCTCCATAGTAGTAATAATATTGATAATAATAGTAACTGCCCCGGCCCATACTGACCCCGTTTAACACTACGCCCAGCAGTTTGGCGCCCACAGCCGTGAGCTGCTCCAACCCGGTTTTGGCCATATCCCTGACCGTTCTGTTGGCACGTACAACCAGAACCACACCGTCTGAAAGTTTCCCCAGCAAGGCCGCATCGGTGACCGCTGTAATCGGAGGGGTATCGATAATAATACGGGTAAAATTTTTGCGCAGCACTTCGATCAGTTCCTCCATGCGCTTTGAACCCAGGATTTCAGAAGGATTGGGCGGGATAGGACCTGATGGTATCACATGCAGGTTGGGTATCGAAGTATTAAAGACCGTCAGTTTTAAATCGGTTTTCTCGACTAAAAGGTTGGTCATCCCTCGATTACGGGAAATGCCGAACAGCTTATTCACCCTGGGCCGCCGCATGTCGCAGTCCAGCAAAACGACTTTGTTTCCGGACTGGGCCATGGTAATGGCCAGGTTAGACGATGTGATGGTCTTACCCTCCTGGGGACCGGAGCTGGTAACCATAATTACTTGCGGTTCGAATTCGGCCGATGAAAACAGTATGTTGGTCCGGATTCCCCGGTAGGCTTCACTGGCCGTTGATTTAGGCGAGTTAAGAACCACCATCTCCGGCGGGAAGTCTTTGCCCGGGTTATCGTTTGGGACAATGACCGGTACCGGCCCCAAATACGGAATATTTAAATACCGCTTAATGTCTTCGGGATCTTTGATGGTATTGTCAAGATATTCAAGAAAGAAGGCCAGTCCCAGGCCGCCGGCCAGGCCGAAAAGAACAGCCATTAAAATATTACGTTGCTTGCGTGGTTTGACAGGACTTTTGGGGACTTCGGCCCGGTCAAGGATCCGGATGTTGCCGGCTTTCATATCCTCGGTCAGGGAGGTCTCTTTAAAGCGGTTGATCAACAGTTGATACATCTGCCGGGCACTTTCGACCTCCCGCTGCAAAACGCCGTATTCAATCGCCTTTTGGTTCAGATCGAGAGACTCTTTCCTCTGTTTGGTCAGGGCCGCTTTGAGGGACTCTTCCTTCGCCCGGACCACCCGGTATTCGTTGTTTAGCGAGTTGACTACCCGTTTGACCTCGTAAGTTTTTCGTTGCTGGAGGGTTTGCAGTTCGGCTTGGATAGCTACCATCTGGGGGTGTTTCTGTCCGTATTTCTTGGAAAGCTCGGATATGCGTTTATAAAGCTCCACCTCCATGGACTTGATCTGCTGGATCAGCTCGTTTTTGAGCACTTCGGGAATCGAGTCGAGCATATCGGGCGTTTGCTTCAACGCCAGGGCCTGTTTGTAGCGTGTCTCGGCCTCTACACGCACCGACTCGGCTTCCACTATCTGCGTATTAAGATGGGCCAGCTTCTGGGCCGTAATCTTCTCAACATCGCTGGTAAAATCAGTAACGATACTGTGCCTGTTTTTATAGGCCAGCAGCGCCTGCTCGGATTTTTCAACCTTTTCCCGCTCTGCCACAACCCGGTCGTTAAGCCAGCGAACCGCTCCTTTGACCGCCTTGAGCTTAGTATCTAAATTTTGCTCAATATAAGCTTGGGCCAGTGTGTTGGTAATCTTGGCAGCCAGTACCGGATCTTTAGCTTCAAAGCCCACATCCACCAGACGGCTGTTGCTAATTGGATTGACCTTTATTCTATTGATAAAAGCGGATACCAGTTTGTAATCCAGATCTTGTTCTTTCAGAGCTTGGGAACTGCTGACTTCACGGGTTCGCAGCAGTGCAACCACGGCCTTTTCAAAGGCGGCAGCGGTCTTTTGCACCGAATGTTTCAAGTTGGCCAAAAAAGTGTCCCGGGGTTTGGGGACAAATTCTTCACTTTTATCCAGACTTAGACGCTTGATGACCGCCCGGGCAACATTGCGGCTTTCGATGATTTTGTACTGGGTCTGGTAATAGTCGGTACCGGAGGCGTCCACTGCCATAACTTCCTGAATCGACATCACGTTAGGATTTTCTTTGTCGATGATCAGGCGGGA
>JABMQM010000498.1 GCA_013203195.1 Desulfobacteraceae bacterium
AATATGTGATCTGAAAAACAACACCTATTTTGCCTTAATCCGTATCTCGCATAAGAACAACGACATGGCCATCGATGCAAGACCCAGCGATGCACTGGCTCTTTCTCTCAGGGTCGGAGCTCCCATTTTTGTGTCTGACAAGGTAATCAAAAAGTCCGAGCTAACAGCTCGGGGGGGAGAGCCCGAGGATAAATCTGAAAAGGGAAAACAGTGGACTGAAATGTTGAAAAGTTTAGACCCGGAAGATTTTGGTAATACATAAAAGGGAGAATTTTAAATGCAGAAAAGACCG
Source organism: Desulfobacteraceae bacterium (assembly GCA_013203195.1). Lineage (GTDB taxonomy): Bacteria > Desulfobacterota > Desulfobacteria > Desulfobacterales > UBA11574 > Desulfatibia_A. Next base: position 293 of record JABMQM010000498.1, read on the forward strand.
CTTAGATTGTTTTTAGTGCTTTTAACAGTGATAAGTCTGGTATTTATGGCGACATCGGTATTTGCAGTAGAAAAACCGCTTTCAGACGGAAAAGTTGCGGTTGTTAACGGAACAGTGATCCCACGGGCAGAGTTTGACAGAGGGATGGAGCGTGCCTACCGGCAATTTGCCAGTACAGGAAGATCTTTAAGCGAATCCCAGCTGCCGATGGTCAAAAAAGGTGTAATTGAAAGTCTTATCAACCAGGAGCTGCTTTATCAGGAAAGCCAAAATAATAGTATCAAAGTTGAAGATAAAGAAATCGATAAGCAAATGGATGCATTGAAAAAACGATTTCCAAATGAAAAAGAATATAATACTGCCTTAGCAAAGATGAATCTTTCTGAAGCCGAGATTAAATTTCAGATAACCAAAGGCCTGGCCATTCAACAATTTATCGATACTAAATTTGTTCAAAAAATTACAGTTTCCGATGATGAAACCAAAGCTCATTACAATAATAATCTGGATTTGTTCAAGCAGCCCGAACAGGTGCGGGCCATGCACATTTTGATCATGGTTGCCCCTCAAGCGACTGAAGAACAGAAAGCTGCAGCAAGTAAAAAGCTTAAAGAGGTCCAGAAGAAGCTAGGGAAAGGTGAAGATTTTGAAGCCCTTGCAAAAGAGTATTCTGAAGGACCCAGTGGTGCCAAGGGCGGAGATCTAGGATATTTTGGCAGGGGACAAATGGTGCCACCTTTTGAAGATGTGGCTTTTGCCCTAAAATCAGGAGAAGTGAGTGATATTGTCGAAACCAGGTTCGGATACCATCTGATTAAAGTTGTCGACAAAAAGCCAGCTTCGACGATGAGTTATGAGGAGGTCAAAGACAATCTTACGCAATATATGAAGCAGCAAAAAATTCAGGAACAAGTAAAGTTATACATTGAGAAATTGCAAAAAAAGGCAAAAGTGGAGAGGTTTATACCTGAAAATCCAAAATAGAAGAAAGAAAATAGATCTATGTCAAAAAAATATCCGGAATGCCCGCTGTATAATCACAATAGTTGCAGAGAGCTTCATAATCCCAAGCTCTGTGCCATCATCAGGAAAGATAAGACTTGTTTTAAGAAAATAGCAAAACATAAGCCTAAGCCTAAGTCTAAGCAATCAAATGATTCTTGATACTACATTCATATCCAGCAAATCTCCGGCCTAAAGCTCTTTCAAAAGACACTCCTTTTCCCTGGCTGTCAGATGACGCCAGGATCCCTGGGAAAGCCTTCCAATCTTGATATTTGCAATCCGTGTACGTTTAAGCCTGGTAACCTGGTGTCCCACCTTTCCGACCATGCGGCGGATTTGCCTGTTTTTGCCCTCTTGCAACACGATGCAAAAACGTCGAGGGGAAATTCGTTTGACTTCGGCAGGTCTTGTTTTGGTTCCCATCAGCGGGAGACCTTTCGCCAGGGTGGTGAGGGCGCTGTCCGGAATAGGTCTTGCTACCGAAACATCATACTCCTTTTCATGATCAAAAGAAGGATGTGAAAGTCTGTGATGGAGCCGGCCGTCGCTGGTCAGAATCAGAAGTCCGGTTGAGTCTTTGTCAAGCCTTCCGACCGGGTATACCCGCTCGGGGACATCTACAAGATCAAGAACGATCTTTTCACCGGGCTGCCTGCAACTGGTGACAAATCCCGGAGGTTTGTTAAGGGCCAGATAGACAAGGTCCTGCTTGTTCTCAATGGGTTTACCGTTAACTTCCACATGATCGGTTTCAGGATCGATTTTGGTGCCGAGCTGAGTAACAACAACACCATTGACCTTAACAAGTCCCTTTTTTATATATTCTTCACCCTCCCGCCGGGAACAGAAGCCGGCGGTCGAAAGAAATTTTTGCAGTCGCATCAAACTCATGAGCGATAGTCCGCATTGATCCTGACATAATCTGTGGAAAAATCGCAGGTCAGCATGGCTGCGCTCCCGCCGGCGATGTTTAGATCAACGGTTACCGAAAAACTTTTCTTTTTAAGGACCTTGGTAGCTTTAGCTTCAACGCTTTTTCCACAGCCCATACCGGCTTTAACCATCTGAATTTCATCAAAATACACATCGATTTTATCCGGATCGACAGTGGCATCGGCCCTGCCGACAGCGGCTATTATCCGTCCCCAGTTGGCGTCCTCACCAAAAAATGCGGTTTTGACCAGTGGTGAATGAGCCACTGTTTCTGCTATGTTGCGTGCATCACTTTCCGTTGCCGCCCCTTGAACCAGGATCTCAACCAGCTTGGTAACCCCTTCACCGTCTCTAACCAGCTGCTTGGCCAGGTCCAAAAGGATACCATCTAAAATCTTTTGAAAAATAGCTATATCATCAGAGCTTTGAATAACAGCATCGGACAGCCCGTTTGCCATGACCAACACCGCATCGTTGGTGCTGGTATCTCCATCAATGCTAATGCGGTTAAAAGACCGCTTTGCGGCCTTCACCAATGTTGTTTTTAAAACTTCTGAGGTTGCTTTAACGTCGGTGCAGACAAAGCAGAGCATGGTTGCCATATCCGGTCGGATCATTCCCGCGCCTTTGGCCACACCTGTAATTTTGAAGCTTTTGCCATTGATACTGCCTTGCCCGGTAGCGGTTTTGGGCACCTTATCGGTTGTCATGACAGCTGCGGCAAGGTCTGCAAAGCCCTGTGGGCTGAGAGCATCGATCATTGCCGGAATGGCAGCCTCAATCGTTTCCATGGGAAGCGGTTCACCGATAACACCGGTTGAGGCCACAAGGACCATCTCTTCACTGATCTTAAGGCCTGAAGCAGCTAAGCGTGCCATGATCCCGGCATCACGTAAGCCTGCATCTCCAGTGCAGCAGTTGGCATTACCGCTGTTGACAACAATCGCCTGGCAGATACCTGACTGTACCCGTTCCCTGGAAAGGATTACCGGTGCTGCCTGGACTTTGTTGCGGGTAAAGACTCCGGCAGCATTTGCCGGCACCTGTGAATAAATAAGCCCAAGATCCTTTTTACCACTTTTTTTAATTCCCGCGGCAATTCCGGCTGCTTTGAAGCCCTGTACTTCTAATTGTTCCATAGTTATTTA
>JABMQM010000499.1 GCA_013203195.1 Desulfobacteraceae bacterium
ACTAAATACTAAACACCAAACACCCGATGAATTCGACTTTTTACGACGCCATCAGGATTGCCTCTGCCAGGGCCAGATCCTGCGGAGTAGTGATTTTTATATTGGTTTTGCTGCCCAATATGATTTTGACATCGATTCCCAGTCGCTCCAATAGCAAGGCATCATCAGTACCTTTGAAGCCGTCCCTGCGAGCCGTTTCATGGGCTTTTAGTATTAATTCATATTTGAAAACCTGCGGAGTCTGGGCCAGCCATATGGTATCTCTGACAAGCGTTTTTTCAATCCGACCTGTTTTACCCACATGCTTCAAGGTATCGCCGGCAGGTATACCGAGGATGCAGGCCCCGGTTTCTTCAACACCGGTAATACATGCCGCCAGTTCTTGGGGGCCCACAAAGGGGCGCACCCCGTCGTGGACAACAACCGTATCTGTTTTTGGACTCAATGCCAGAAGTCCGTTATAGACGGAATCCTGCCGCTCTGTTCCGCCGCTGACCAGATTGATCTTTTTTTTAAGATTAAGGGGGGGGATCAAATTGTCTTGGCAAAAATCGAAATCCTCTTTTGAAATCACCACAAAGACTTCATCGATAAGCTCACAGGCATCAAAGACCAGCAGGGTGTGGCCTAAAACCGGACGATCCGCAATTAAAAGATACTGCTTGCGAACGCTGTGGTTCATACGGATGCCTTTGCCGGCAGAGACTATGATAGCAGAAACCATAATTTTCTTCGGTTGAAAGGGTTGAATTGGGTTGTTTGAGTTTATGAGATTCCAATTACATTAATTGACACGAACCGATGCTTGATACTGGATGCTCGATGCTGGAAAGATACAATAACCATTCCTTTGTTAACCAGTATCCAGTATCAAGCACCCAGTATCTGCATCAACTTAGGGCATAAGCGCCATAGGATAACGTGACACAAATGTTAAAATTTTGTTCGATATAGACGTCTAATTCCTGAGATAATTGAGCTCTGTGGGCAGCGGAATACCTTTGCCCATTGAGTCTTCACCGTAATTAACCCTGGCAAGGATTTCAATATCTTTTAAGGCCCGCACGTCGCCTTCAAAAACAACTTCAGTAACCTTTTCCTTCTGAATCTTACCCCCGGCCCACTGGATATCGAGTACGCTGCTGGCGTCAAAGCGGTCGTTGCCCACACATAACTCCACCTGCCCTCCGTAATGCTGAACTATCTTTGCCACCAGCAGGCTGGGTCTACTGTGAAAACCTAATTTCACGGGTACACTGACGGTAATGGAAGATCGCTCGATGTTCTCATTCAGGATCTCGCGTGCCAGCTCTTTCCCGGTTGCAAAGTAATGGCAGACATAGTAAAGGCCAAAATTAATGGTACGGTCAAGCAGGGTTTCAGGATCGATTAAAACGGATAATTGATCTTGAACTTTTTTGTAGCTGTCCTTATATCCGGCCTCGTGAAGATGCCGCTCATAAAAATGGAGAAGCCGACCGATCATCTGCAGCAGGTGAAATACAACCGAAAAATAGCCGCGCAGGTCTTTGAGTTTGCGGTTGCCGAAACGAAACCCGCCGTGAATGACATAGGTGTCGAAGGATGATTGCAAATTGTGCACCAGCATTTCAAACCGCCGCATTTCAACCTCGTTGGCTCTGTCAGGCACAATCCTTAATATCTCTTCAAAATCATAGGGTTTGTAGAATCTAAGCGGTTCAAAGCTTGCTGCGATGCTTAAGAGTTCGCTGGCTATTTTGACAATATGTTTCTTCTGCAGGTCCTTGTCCGTATCATCAATATCATAATCAAGCATTTCGCCGGTTGTAATACCCGGGAAATCTTCCATTTCATAACTATCTTCCGGTATAGGTATGTTAAGCCGCCGGGCCTCTTCGACAATAACAGGGGCCAATTTCATAAGAGTCTTTCTTAAAAAATAAAGGTTGGCGGTACCTTCTTTTTCAAAAGTCTCAGAATCCGGAAGGCCGTAGTAAACAATACGATTTAAAATATGGGTTTGCGAGTAGCCCGCAAGGCTTAAATGTCTGACAGCAGCCGAAAGCTCCCTGTAGAAATACCATTCCTTGCTGTTTTTGGCACCATGATAATCAAGAAAGTCTTCCAGAACCTGAGAGGTACCGATCAGCTTTGAAAAAAGCATCTTGGTAAAGAGATGCCGGGGTGAATCAAAACGTGTTATGTAGACACAACATTTCAGATAATCGCTGGAAAATATGCGGACCTTCTCGGCAAATGAAATGTCGCATACAGTTTTTTGAAATTCCATCTTCATTTTACGTCCTAAATGATCCTTATCTCTCACAGAGCTCACAGAGTACACAGAGTTTTTAATCTGGATTGCTGAGAGGGCAATCCAGATTAAACTCAGATCCAACTGTCGCGGGAAGTTTGCCTGTCAGGGCTTATGTTTTGCCTGACTTTTCATCTCAAAAAATCAGGCAAAGAAAAATTATATCTCTGCGAACTCTGCGGGCTCGAGCGACCATTGGGAGCGTGCGAAAGATCGAAAAAATATCCTAATCGCATAGCAGAGCTTGGGCAACCAGTAACCCGTGAGCAGTTATCAGTTATCGGTGATCAGTTATCAGTTGTCGGTTGTCAGTTGTCGGTGAGCAGTTATCAGTTATCCAGCATCCCCGATAAATCGGGATTTCCGCTGCGCTCCAACAAGCATACAGCATCCAGCATCGATCTCGGAAAAGCGACTATCTTACACCTATCCTCATGATTAGCTATACAGATTGATGCAACGTTAGGGTTTAAGCTCGG
>JABMQM010000500.1 GCA_013203195.1 Desulfobacteraceae bacterium
GGTTAGCCCGTTGTCCTGTATTAAATTCCGGGCTAACGTGCATAACGGGCCAACGGTCAGAACCTTTTTTGGCTTTAGCTCACTTTAGGCACTTTTTTGTAGGTTTTATATGAAGCATCAAGAACGCACGTATAGACGTTTGGCATACAGGGACCAACTGGTTTCCTTCAGAGTGACGGTTAAAGAGACCGATGTTTTGATCCATGCAACCAAACCGCTTGAAGACATAACCAAAGAGTTGATTCTAAAATACAGAGGATATATTGAGGCCTACATTCGACAGCATCCTGAATTTGCAACAACATTAAGACCGTGGCCCATCAGCGGTCCGGCGCCGCTTATCGTCAAGGATATGGCCGCAGCAGGTGAGAAGGCCGGTGTAGGTCCCATGGCGGCAGTAGCCGGTGCTGTGGCCGAACATGTGGGACGTGAGCTGCTTACACATAGTAAAGAAGTGATTGTGGAAAACGGTGGTGACGTTTTCATTAAGACCGCCGGCCCGGCTACCACCGGTATTTTTGCAGGTTCATCGCCTTTAAGCCTGCGAATCGGTCTACGCATTGATCCAGGGAGCAAACCCTTGGCTGTGTGTACATCTTCCGGTACGGTGGGACACTCCATAAGCATGGGCAAAGCGGATGCCGTCTGCGTGGTATCCGGTTCCTGTTCCCTGGCAGATGCCGCGGCAACTTCCATCGGCAATCGAGTTGAATCAAAAACGGACATTCAGCAGGCTTTAGATTTTGGGAAACAGCTTGAAGGGGTTACAGGGGTTGTCGTCATTATTGGTGACGCTATCGGCATATGGGGAGAGCTGGAGGTTGTGCCGCTTAACCCTGATTTTTCATGAAAAGCTGAAATGGAGAAAAAGGTTGAGTTTTGGGCTCGAAAAAGGTAGATAAACTTAGAGTTGGATGCATAATACAGGATGAAGGCCGGATGCCGAAGCCGGTTAATGGTGACCTAAAATCCACAAGCGAGATTTAGAGGATCTGGAATGAAAACGATGTGGGCTCCTTGGCGCATGGATTACATTCTGAGTGACAAGGAAGAAGGGTGTATCTTTTGCAAAGCGCTTTCAGAGCAGGATGAGCTGACCCTTTTCAGGGGCAAGGTAACCATGGTGATGATGAATAAATACCCGTACATTAACGGACATCTTCTAGTGGCTCCGATCCGCCACCTTGCGACTCTGGATCAGCTGAGCAAAGACGAAATGGGGGACCTGCTTTTAACTGTTGAACAGTCCGTCGGAATATTAAAAAAAGTGATGAATCCCGATGGATTCAATGTCGGTCTCAACTTGGGTAAAGTCGCAGGTGCCGGTGTGGAAGAACATCTCCACTTCCACATCGTTCCTCGCTGGTTCGGCGATACAAATGCTTTGACGGTTTTTGCCGATGTTCGTGTCATTCCCGAACATCTAAAAGTAACCTACAACAATTTAAAGCCATGCTTTGAGCAACTGGTTCTATAACGCGGCCATATTGGGGAGAAAACAAATGAAAAAAGTTAAAATTGCTTTCTGGTTGATTCTTTTGGTGTTTGCGGGTGTATTTGCTTATCAGAACAAAATTTATTTTATGGCAAAACAGAATCTCAGCTTAACCTTGCCGTTTCTTGAAACTTTGCATACACCGGAATTGCCGCATGCCGTTCTGTTTCTTGTTTTTTTCCTGACAGGCTTTTTGATTGCCTATTTTTCCGGTCTTTATGATCGTTTTAAGTCCAAAAAAACGCTTAAGAACTTAAATGCCGCCGCTGCGGACCAGCAGAACGAGCTGGCAGCACTTAAAAGAGAACTGGAGTCGTTGCGAGGCGCATCACCCGGTGGCAGTACCGCCAGTGCGGAACAGAGTACGAAACAAACAACCTAACCTCAACATACTGAAACCAAAAATAGTAGCCACTTAGACACCCACCTTAAATAGCTTTCAGATTTAACGGGGCAGGCAAAGACACGAATGTCAATGATCAGTGATCGGTTATCAGTTTTCCTTAATGATCACTTCACACTGATGACTGCTCACTCTTGATGGCCTTTCGTCAATCTGATCCCGTCCCGCTTTCAGCGGGGCGGGAGATTCATAAAATCGTAACACGATGTTATTTTGACACA
>JABMQM010000501.1 GCA_013203195.1 Desulfobacteraceae bacterium
AAGAGAAATTACAATCTCATGCAAAAGGAACTAAATAAACGAAAGCTGCCTAAAAAAGTAATAAAAAAAAAGGTGTGGCTGAATATTTTACCGGCTGATGTCTGGATTAAAGTCCAGCGGGACAATACCGTATACAATGCACTTCAAAATACGGAAATAGAATTGGAAGGGGATTGTGGCGGTCTCGGCAAATGCGGAAAGTGCAAAATCAGGGTGATTACGCCCCTTGGCAAGTCTTCAAAAGAAACCATAGAGCTTTTAGATACTGACGAATTGGAGCAAGGGGTTCGTTTGGCATGTCGCACCAAAATTCGAAAAAACCTTGCAATCTATACCGAAGAACTGAATGGTGAGACGGAATTTTATCAGATTCTGAAACATGGACATATGCCCTCCGTGGAGCTTGCCCCTCTCATTGAAAGGCGTCTGGTAACCATTCCGCCGCCAAGCCTTGAAAACTCTCTTTCCGACGTTCAGCGCATTATAGAGGCGTTAAGTCCTGAATTTCATGACTTAAAGACAACCTATCGCTGCCTGTCTTCTCTTTATAAAAACTTAAGGGCCACCAATTTCGACGGAGCGGCTGTTATCCATAACAACTGCCTGCTGGAATGGCAGTCACGGGATAGTATTGGCGGTGTATTCGGTCTGATATTTGATCTGGGAACCAGCACCTTGGTGGGCAAACTTGTAAACCTGATAGAAGGCCAGGAAGTGGCGGTAATTTCCAGATTCAATTCGCAACGAAAATACGGGGCCGACGTTATCAGCCGCATTCAATATATAAAAGGACACCCCAAACGTCTGGTGGATTTGCAAAAACTTTTGGTAGAAGATCTGAACCTCATTACCAAGCGCCTGCTTGAATCCTTTAGGCTAAAACCGAAAGATATCCTGGTTGCGGTCGCTGCCGGCAACACCACCATGCAGCATTTTATGCTGAGCTTGGATCCCAGCGGAATTGCCGAAGCCCCTTTTACGCCCGTAATCACAGAAGGCATGACCTTTCGCTCCCGGGATGTGGGCCTCAAATTGCACCCCGATGCCATGCTTTATGTGATGCCTGCCAAATCTGGATATATCGGCGGCGATCTAATTGGCTTCATTCTCTCATCCGGTGCGGCCGAGCAGAACGACAAGCTGGTGCTGGGTCTGGATTTAGGAACCAACAGCGAAATTTTCCTGGGAAATAGAAACAGAATACTTACCTGCAGTGCCGCAGCGGGTCCGGCACTGGAAGGAGCGAGAATCTCCCACGGAATGATCGCCAGGGCGGGCGCTATTGAGAGCTTCCGGTTTGAAGAAAACGAACTTTTCTACAATGTCATCGGGAACATAAAACCAAAAGGGCTCTGCGGCAGCGGTCTGGTAGACTTAGCTGCCCTGCTGCTGCACCATGGTATTGTAAATCCGGAAGGCCTGATCTGTCCGCCCGATCAGCACAAAAAAAGAAATTCAATGACAGCAAGGGTGATTCAAACCCAGGAAAATGAAATCCATGACTTTCTTATAGCTTCTCCCCAGGAAAGCCTTGACGGCAGACCCATTGTGCTGACCCAGCGAGATATCCGTGAGCTGCAACTTGCCAAAGCCGCCATAGCCTCCGGCATTAAAATCCTTTTAAAAACAATGGGGGCCGGCATTGAAGATGTCGATGCTGTCTATCTGGCCGGCGCTCTGGGCAACTATGTCCATTCTCTCAGCGCCATGCGCATCGGCCTGCTGCCCGAGGTAAACCCGGAAAAAATAATCTCCCTCGGCAATGCCGCGTCAACCGGCGCAAACATGATTCTTCTATCAAAACGTTACTGGGAAAGATCCGCTGAAATCGCAACCTCTTTGGAACACCTTGAACTATCAGGTCATACCGATTTCTTTGATCAATTTATCGAAGAGATAAACTTTCCAACTGAAAATTTGTGGTAATTATTCGCCTTCACCAGGATACCCTGTAGCTTGTCGTAGCGCAACGGAGATCCCGCTCAGGGGGGCGGCAGGGTCTTCAAACCAGTTGCATACAATCATTTAAGCCTTAGGAATGATGTTGATG
>JABMQM010000502.1 GCA_013203195.1 Desulfobacteraceae bacterium
CATTGACTTCGACGCTGAAAAGTTTGTGGCTGAAGTGAATCCGGCCCTTTGTAAGGGCTGCGGCGCCTGCTCGGCAACCTGTCCCTCCGAGGCACCGGCCCTGATGGGATTTGACAACAATCAGCTTTACGCCCAGATCAATAGTGCATTGTGCTTTTAATCCATTGAAAAGGAGAGAAAGGTGAAAGAGGATAGTTTTAAGCCTAAGATAATCGCTTTTTTATGTAATTGGTGCGCCTATGGTGCCGCCGATCTGGCGGGAGTGAGTCGTCTGGAGTATCCGGCCAACGTTCGGCCCATTCGTGTAATGTGCTCCGCCACCGTATCGCCTCACCATATTTTGAGGGCCTTTCAAAGCGGAGCCGATGCCGTTATGGTGGGCGGCTGACACGTCGGCGACTGCCATTACCTGTACGGTAATTTTATGACCATCAAACGGATGACGTTTCTGCAGGAACTCTTGAATTTTATGGGATTAGAAGGCCGTTTACACTTGGACTGGATATCCTCGGCCGAGGCCCAGAAGTTTGCCCAGGTGGTTACCGCTTTCACTGATAAAGTCAAGGCAATGGGTCCAAGCCCGTTAACGGGAGAACTTGATCTATCAGCCATCGAGAGTGCGTGCGAGGCAGAAATCGAAGCCAAGAGCGCCGAAGTTCAGAGTGTAGGGGGAGGATAACATGGAAGAGCAGATGAAAAAATGGCTCGAACCGTTTAGCACTACCGACGGTAAACCAAGTACTCTTGCCACCATGCAAGAGCAGGTCAAAGAGTGGATCGATCAGGATAAGATCGATGTATTTCTGGGGTACAAAATGGTTCAAGGACATCCGCTGCCCCATTTCTTTACCAAGAGCAATCTTGGTGAAGTCGATGAGCTGATCAGCGGCCAGGCGCGCTATTCCCTTGAAAAGATTGCCACCAAGATTGCGGCTGAAACACCGGACATTAAAATAGGGCTTATGGTTAGAGACTGCAACCAGCGAGCTTTGAATGTACTTTATGTCTGGAACCAGTTGAATCCTGAAAACGTGGAAACAATTCATCTAAACTGCTGCCCTTCCAAACTTAAAAAGCACGCGGATTGCTCCTACCTTGAACCTGAAAAAGCTGCTGTTTATAAAAAGAAAGTCGGCATTGACAACAATATGGATGTCGAAGACGCCGAAGCCTTTAATATGGAGCAACGCTTCCAGCGGTGGATGTACGAGTTTTCAAAATGCATCAAGTGCTACGGATGCCGGGACATCTGCCCGGTCTGTTTTTGCAAGGAATGCAGCCTGGAACATCCGGAGCTAATCGCTACCGGAACCCTTCCGCCCGAAATCCCTATTTTTCACCTTGTCAGGGCAGTCCATATGGGGGGACGCTGCATCGACTGCGGCTTGTGCGAAGATGCCTGCCCGGTGGATATTCCGCTGCGGCTGCTTTACCGCAAGGTAAATGCAACGGTGCAAGATGAGTTTGGTTACGAGACCGGCACGCATGCAGGTCAATCTCCGTTCAATTTGCTGGGAGATGAGGTGACTCTGGAGCCCAAACCGTTGTAATTGATAGAGTAAAATACTGAAAAGATTTACAGAATAATGCCAAATGATTTAACCTGAATCTTTAAACATATACCAAGGAGCGTTAGGTATGGATTACAAAATCATTCCTTCAGTTTGTTCATATTGCGGCACAGGATGCGGTGTCCTTTTCCAGGTGATGGACGGAAAGCTAACCGATACCCTTCCGATGAAAACCCATCCGGTGAATGAAGGCAAACTTTGCATTAAAGGCTGGAACCTGCATGAACACGTGGTTAGCGATAAGCGCCTGACCACTCCCCTGATTAAGAAGAATGGCGAATTTCAAAACGCTTCCTGGGATGAAGCCATCCAAACTGCAGCAGAAAAGCTTAAGGGAATCGTTAAAGCGCACGGACCGGACAGTGTCGGGATACTGACTTCTGCTAAAATCACTAACGAAGAAAACTACCTGGCTCAAAAATTTGCCCGGGCGGTGATCGGCACCAATAATGTCGACCACTGCGCACGGCTCTGACATTCCTCTACAGTGGTAGGTCTTGCCGCTGCGTTTGGAAGTGGAGCCATGACAAACTCCATTGAGGAAATCGAGGATGCCGCCTGTATCTTTATCATTGGTTCAAACACCTCGGCATGCCACCCGTTGATTGCCCGGCGGGTTTTCAGGGCCAAGGAAAAAGGGGCCAAGCTGGTCGTGGCCGACCCGAGAAATATCCAGCTGTCACGCTTTGCCGATGTTGCGGTAACCCAGCGCGTAGGAAGCGACGTAGCTCTATTGAATGGCATGATGCATATCATTGTCAAGAATGACTGGCACGACAAAAGCTACATGGAGGCAAGATGCGAGGGGGTTGAGGAATTTCTTGCAAGCTTGGATGCGTATACGCCGGACAAGGTTGAGACCATCACCGGTATTGCCCCGGCGGATCTGGAAAAGATGGCTGAACTGTACGCCACTAATTCTCCGGCTTCTATTCTTTATGCCATGGGAATTACTCAGCATACTACCGGTGTGGACAATGTGAAAAGCGTCTGCAATCTTGCCATGCTGTGCGGCAATGTCGGCGTGAAAAGCGGCGGCGTCAACCCTTTGAGAGGGCAAAATAATGTTCAAGGCGCTTGTGATATGGGCGGCCTGCCCAATGTTTTTCCGGCCTATCAGCCGGTAACCGTTGAAGCCAACACCGAAAAATTTTCCAAAGCCTGGGGCAAAGAGCTACCTAATAAGGTAGGATATACCATTACCGATATGGTCCAGGCCATGATCGACGGCAAACTGAAGGCTCTATATGTAATCGGAGAGAATCCAAAAATGAGTGATCCGGACCAAAATCATATTGATAAGGCCCTCGATAAACTTGAACTTCTGATTTGCCAGGACATCTATCTGACGGAGACCGCCGTAAGGGCCGATATAGTGCTGGCAGCAGTTTCGGTGGCTGAAAAAGACGGAACATTTACCAATACGGAACGCCGCTGCATGAAAGTCAACAAAGCCATCGAACCTTTAGGGGATACACTGGCAGATTGGGAAATCATCTCCAGACTTTCAACGGCCATGGGCTATGAGATGAAATATGATGGTCCCGAAGAAATCTTCAAGGAAGTTACCACCGCGGCACCGAGCTATGCCGGCATGTCTTACGAAAGGATGGGGCTGGACGGACTGCAGTGGCCCTGCCCGAACCCTGAACACCCGGGAACCCAGTTTCTGCACAAGGAGCAGTTCACCCGCGGCAAAGGTCTTTTTCATGCCATCGAGTACCTTGATCCTGCTGAAATGCCGGATGCTGAATACCCCTATTTTCTCACCACCGGCCGCATGTTCGCCCATTATCATACCGGCACCATGACGCGCGTCTCGCCCCATCTGGATGCCGAGCAGAAAAACGGATATGTGGAAATCCATCCGGAGGATGCCGCAGCGCTGGCGGTTAAAGACGGTGATACGGTTAAACTGTCCACCCGCAGAGGTGAAATTCAAGTGCCGGCTCGTGTCAGCAACAAGGTAAAACCGGGCCTGCTTTTCGTGCCGTTCCATTTTGCGGAAAGCCCGGCCAATGTGCTTACCAATGCGGCTGCCGATCCGGTTGCTAAAATCCCGGAATACAAGGTTTGTGCGGTTAAGATCGAGAAAGCCGCCTGATACCTCGGCAATTTACTCTGCTATAAACTATAAGACCTTTGAGAAATTCAAAAACATTTCTCAAAGGTCTTTTTATTAATACCCCTCAAGGCCGTTAGGCCGCTCCTTAAACGAAGTGCTCCTCAAACAAAGTGCTCCTCAAACGCAGTGCTCCTCAAGCGAAGCGCTCCTCTAAAGCCGATCACCAACATTCAAGCCCTTTTCAGCGGCAAATTGGGCTGCAGCAACTTTCCCGATTTCAGGTGCCCGGACCTTGGAGACAGTCAATTTGCCACCGACAAGCGCCACCTGCATACCTTGATCGTCAATCTGGAGAATTGTTCCCGGCGGGTTGTCATGGGACTCC
>JABMQM010000503.1 GCA_013203195.1 Desulfobacteraceae bacterium
AAAACGACTTTTTTACGAGAGTGTTTTGTATTTGGTCTTTAGTGTTTGGTGATCTAACAAACTGGTATATAATTATATATTTGAAGCAAAATACAAAATGCTAAACACCAAACACCTGATGAATTCGATTTTGTCGAATTCATCAAAACTGTTTGAAGACTCTTGCCAGGGGATGCCCTTTTGCTTGTATTTTCAGATCTAAAAAATAGCCGTAGGGTGTCTGCATAACAGAATATCCCGCTTTCTCCAGTCGTTTTTGGGTTCTGTCCAACAAAGCCCGTGCCTCGCCGGCCTCAGCCTTTTCCTCTCCGAGGTGCGTGAAAGAGTGCAAAATAATATTGGTAATCTGCCATTTGCGGGCCAGCCATTTGGCGTTTTTAACCAGTTTAGTCTCCCCCGAACTCTCCGGCTCTACATCATGGGGCTCAATATGGACAAACGCCACCACGCAGTTTTCATTTTCAGCAGGATCTGCTGCGGCCGCATCGGGCAACGCTTGAAAGGCGGGCACCCAGTCAAAGTGATCACAGTACCAGAATAAGACACGCATCGGTTCTTAAATCCCCAATCCTTTCAAAAGTCGAAGAAAAAGCAGATTTGTCTTTGGTAAAAACATAGGGATTTTACTACATATTAGAGCGGTTATGAAAAATACGTTCCGTTTCCGCCGCCGGATAATTTATTACGAGCTTAAGTTGGTTTAATATCCAACCCGCAACGCGTAACGCGTAACACGCAACCGTTTCAATTCCTTTATTACACTACGCAAAGACTTAATTATATCTATTGGAAGCAAATTGAATTAAGGAGGAATCAGCCCATAAATACCGAAACTACATCTTTGCGCGCGTCGGCATGCTGCAGGGTAACCTGAATCAGGTCTTCGGGTTTTAAACTTATACCGCTCGACTGCGCCAGATCACATTCCAGCACATATTCCGTCAGCAGTATCCTGTAGTTGCTTCGGCGTTTAAACAGGACAATGGCCTCTTCTTTTTGGCCGATTCTTTTTTCAAGGTACTTCAACAACCAGTATCTGTTGCGGTTGTATTGAATTCTTGACACATCGCCCATCGGCTGGCCCAGCATCTGAATGATATGATCCATCTCTTTTTCCGAATAAGGCTCTTCCAGACCGAGAACCGCCCTTATCTGCCGCTGGGTGGCAAGATCAAAATATTTCCGGATGGGAGAAGTAGCCGTGACATAGGCATTCAGCCCCAATCCGGAATGATGTTCGGGCCGGTGGTTCAGTACAAAACGGCTTAGAAACCTGCGCTGCATATAGTTTTCAAAAATAGTGCCCTCATTGCCCTTATAGAGGCGTTCCCTGGGAGCATTTTGAGACCGGTAAACGGCCGGCATATCATTTGCTTTAAGGAATTTGGCCATCAACCAGTTGGCCATGATCATTATTTCCGCAACCAGCATTCTTCCGGGGCTTTCCCTGTTAATACGGCTGACAGTGGCTTCACCGTCTGCATTGATCCAGACATGGATATCCGGCAGGTTTATTTGAACGGCCCCGCCGTCAAACCTTTTTTGGCGGAACGATTCGGCAATATCGCGCAAGATAATGATTTTGTTGTTATCCGCTGCCATCAGATTGACATCGTAATAGGTACACTGGTCCTGTACCCTGATAATGCTCGCGAAAATTTCATAATCGATGATTTCAAAATACCGCCTTAAATTTACCATGATACTGATGGCAGGACGCAATTCCCCGGCTCTCAGACTGCAAAGATTTTCAGCCAGGCCGGAGGGGAGCATCGGTATTTTCTGATCCGGCATATAAATGGAACTTCCGCGCTCAAAAGCTTCCCGATCGATCAGATCCCCTTTTTTGATATAATGCCCCACATCAACAATATGAATACCAAGTCTGTAATGATCACCTTTATCTTCGATACTGATAGCATCATCATAATCAAGGGTTCCCTGACCGTCTATGGTCATGATGGGAAGCATGGTCAGGTCTTTACGACTGTTGCCGGCAAACGCCGGCGACTGCGAGTTGATCAGTTTGGTTGCGCTCTCTGTAACCTCATCGGAAAAAACAGCGGGCATATTGTATCGATATAGATCGATGTTTTCATTTTTGTCAAAGACTCCCAGTTTTACCAGAATCTGAAACAAGCCTTCGGTAGCATCGATTCCGGCCCCGTCCAGTATGGCTTTGCCAATGTTATAATGCTCGCTTTCCTTTTCAAAAATATAATATGATTTCAGTACAGTTATAATTTCAGATTTGGCCTGGACCAAGTCTACCTGATTGCCCACCAGTATGTTTGTTAACCAATCGCTTCCCTCGGCGATGATCCGATTTCTGCGGGCGGCTTCTTTCTGCTGGGCAACTTTGCGCTGGAGCAGTTCTTCTGAAATCGGGGAAAAGCTGTTCTGGTTAAATTTAAAAAAGAGTCTATTTTCAAAAAATGCTCTTATTACGGCAGATTCGTGGTCGCAAGTCGGACTGTTCGGAAAACATAATGCGGTCATGGTTTCAAGGTCGATCCATTCCTGCTCCGTATTTAGAACTTCCCACAACTCTTTGACATCAACATCGGCACTTAAAGCTTTACGCCGGTTTGCGATTTCATTTAACCTGTCAACAATTCTGATTTTGCCCATGGAAAGCTCAATACGCATATTACATTTGTGAGATAGGCGGCTTTGCGAAAGGTTGACTTCCCGATTGGTTTCGGCAAGCAGCCTGAGTCTCTGTTTCTTGACTTCCAGGACAACCGCACATATTATTTTCTGGCGGTCTATATATTCAACAATATTTCCTGATTCCATAACCCGGCATCATAACAACCGCCATTGTGAAAGTCAATGTCGGGGAAAAGTTGCTTTTACGTTAAGATAATTATATAACTTTATGAAAATAATCGAAAAACAATAACCTAAAACCTAACACTTTATAAGCCTTAGGCTTATAAAAGCCTAAAACGTAATGAATTCAACTTTTTACGAATTCATCAATCTTTATTTTATTTAAAAAAGGGCCGCCATGAAAATCGGGTTAAGGTTGAAAATCGGGTTTTTAGCAATTGCATTTTTAGTTTTGGTTAGTGGATATTTTGGTTTTAAAACTGTCGATATCATTGAAAAACAATCATCGATTTTATTTTCTGCCAAGTCTCTTTTTGCCAACATAATCGGCATGCGGGCTGCCTTGCACGAAAGTCTGGAATCCAAACAGCCTGATGAATTGAAGCGCATTCAGACAAAATATAAAGAGTATAGCGAGATTGCCGATATCTGGTCAGCAGCCTTGCTGTATGGTACGGATTCTATAAAATTTAAATCCAAAGATACATCCCAAATATGGCAGAAAAGCGGTTATCGGTTTTTGGACATTAAAGTACCGTTTGACCCCAAAGCTTCGGCAAGGGTTCAAAAGGTATCAGCCCGTTTTAAAAACATACATGCCAACAGCCTGCATGCAATGGCAATTTACGCTGCAGAACTGTCCGCCAAAATACGTTTGAAAGAGGAATATAAAAAAGAAGAACTAAACCGCTCTTTCATCGCTAAACAACTTGATTATACAACAAATCAAAGGCTTTTAGTAATTCAATCTCGAATGGCCTACTTAAGCAAAGAAGCGCTTTTTCAATATAAAGATAAAAAACATATCGATAGATGGCTTAAATCGATTCAGAATTTAAAGCAAAACAGCGCCGTTTTCAACGCTTTTACAACTGTTCTGAGGTGGTAGGGTTTCACTGGACACCTTCTTAAGAGTGGATTAATTATCATTCAGGAGG
>JABMQM010000504.1 GCA_013203195.1 Desulfobacteraceae bacterium
AAGCTTTCTGCGCGGCGGTTAAACGGCTGCAAGACTTGGGACCGGATATTTCATGAACAATGCTAAAAAAATTGCTGCTCAGGTATTTTGCCACAAAGGCACCAAGGCACAAATATCAGTAATCAGTTATCGGTTATCAGTTTTCCCTTACTGATCACTTCTTACTGATGACTGTTCACCCGTAACTGCCCTTGTGCTTTAGTGGCTGAAAAATTGCTTTTGAATTAGAAAACAAGGAAGAACAGAATCAATGACCGGCAATCAAAACAAGATGCAAAATGCTGCTCAACGAAACTCGAGCTATGATATCAAGCTCCTGTTCCCTGTGCTTTTTCTGGTTGGAATCGGAATTGTAATGGTCTACAGCGCCAGTTCGGCCCTGGCAATGAAAAAGTATGGAACCGGCTACTACTTTTTAAAAAAGCAAGCCTGCTTCGCCCTGCTGGGAATTGTAGTTTTGATAATTTGCAGACGGATCCCTGCGCGGCTTTTCCGTCCTTTGACATACCCCTTGATGATCATGGCAATCACCTTTTTGGCTGCGATCAAGTTTACAAAATTCGGACATTCTGCCGGAGGCGCGGCCAGGTGGCTGCATTTCGGCGGATTTACATTTCAACCCGCGGAATTCGCCCGTTTTGCCCTGATAGTTTACCTGGCCTACTCCCTGGATAAAAAGAAGGATAAACTCAACGATTTTTATGTCGGTTTTCTTCCCCACATTTTGGTATTAGGTATTTTAACCGCTCTGATTTTTATCCAGCCTGACTTTGGCGCTGTACTGATTTTGGGCGCTATTACCTGGATCATGCTTTTTGTAGGCGGTGGCAGTCTCAAGCATCTTTTCTTATCATTTGCGGCCCTGCTGCCCGTTATTTACTTTTTTATGGTCAACGCCGAGTATCGACTTAAACGCCTCCTCAGTTTTATGGACCCCTGGCAGCATCCTTCAAATGAAGGTTATCAGATCGTCCATTCGCTGATGGCATTCGGCGCCGGAGGAGCCTGGGGCGCAGGCATCGGCAAGGGTTATCAGAAACTGTTCTATCTTCCTGAGCCCCACACTGATTTTATCTTTTCTGTCATCGGAGAGGAACTCGGCCTCCTGGGCGTTCTTCTTATCCTGGGCCTTTATGTCCTTATATTCTGGCGTGGCGTCTGGATTGCCAGAAATACCGAAGACTCTTTTGGAGCACTTTTAGCCATGGGGCTGACAACGGCAATCGGTCTGCAAGTTTGCGTTAATATGGGAGTCACCCTTGGACTTCTCCCAACCAAAGGGCTTACCCTCCCCTTTTTAAGTTACGGCGGAACATCCCTTTTGGTGAACATGGCGTCTGTTGGAATACTGATGAACATTGCAGCATTAAAACCTGACCCGAACATTTCATGAAGAATGCAAAAGAAAGTTTTATGGTGCCATCTGTTGCAAAAAAAGAGCTACACAAAACGCCGGAGGCGCTGCGCATCATTATTGCCGGCGGCGGCACCGGAGGGCATCTTTTCCCCGGCATTGCCATTGCACAGGAATTTACGGCCCGGAATCCAAATAGCAATGTCTTGTTCGTCGGCGCAGGCAAACCTTTTGAAACCTCAATTCTGTCTGAGTTGGGTTTCAAGCATGCAAAGATTACAGCAGCAGGAATCAAAGGACGGGGAACGGCACAGCAAGCCTTGTCGATCGCGCAAATCCCCAAGGGCATTTTTGAATCGATTATGATCCTTAAACGTTTCAAACCTGATCTGGTCATCGGTGTCGGCGGCTATGCTGCCGGACCTCTGGTCACGGGTGCATGGCTTCTGGGCATTCGCATCGCCCTGCATGAGCAGAATATTCTTATGGGCATTACTAACCGGATACTGTCGCGTCTTGCCGATCGGATATTTATTTCTTTTGAGAATACGCCCTTAGAACTAAATGGGCGTAAAGTCCACGTTACCGGTAATCCCGTACGTAAGGAAATATTACAGCGCAACGGGAACCAAAAAGTAAGCTCGGTTGCAGGCTTCGGTAAACAGCGGCCCTTTACAGTACTGATCATCGGCGGAAGTCAGGGGGCCCGCGGTATAAACCTGGCGGTTATGGAGGCTGTGGAACACATCCGGGAAAAAGATGCGTTTTTTTTCATCCATCAAACCGGAGTTGACGATGAAATCATGGTTAAAGCCGCCTATCAGCGCTGTGATATTGCCGGCAAGGTACAGGCCTTTTTTGTTGATATGGCCCGGCAATATCAGCAAGCAGATCTGGTGATATGCCGGGCAGGTGCCACCACGGTGGCGGAAATTACAGCTATTGGAAAGGGGGTTGTGTTTATTCCGTTTCCTTTTGCAGCCGATAATCACCAGGTTCTGAATGCACGCACCCTTACAAACGCCGCTGCTGCAGAAATGATTCTGGAAAAAGATCTTAGCGGCAGAGTCCTGGCCGATAAAATCGAACATTTTGCATCAAACCCGGAAGCCCTAAGTCAAATGGCCTCTAAGGCAAAGGCTTTTGGACGGCCGGATGCAGCCGTAATGATTGTGGACAACTGCTATGGAATGATGAATTCGTAAGAAACGAATTCATCGCGTGTTTGGTGTTTTGTCTTTAGTGTTTTGTGTGTTGTTTGAAATATATGCTGATATACCAGCTTGTTAAATAACCAAATACTAAACACAAAATGCTCTCGTAAAAAATCAATTTTACTTTTTGCGAAACTATTTAACCAATTAACCATTTAACTATTTAACCAGCGTACACATGTATCTTAAAAAATATCACATACATTTTGTCGGCATCGGCGGCATCGGCATGAGTGGAATTGCCGAACTCCTGCTCAACCTGGGCTACAAGGTGTCCGGATCCGACCTCAGTTCTTCTGATCTGACCCGGCGCCTGCAAAGCTTAGGGGGAATGATATATGAAGGTCATGCTGCCAAGCAAATTAAAGGGGCCGATGTTGTGGTGACATCCGCGGCCATCGCTTTCGATAACCCTGAAGTTATCGCCGCCGCCCAAGCATCGATCCCTGTAATACCCAGGGCCGAAATGCTGGCTGAACTGATGCGTTTAAAGTACAGCGTAGCGATTGCCGGCGCCCACGGCAAAACATCGACCACTTCCCTGGTAGCTGCCGTGCTGGACAAAGGCGGGCTGGATCCCACGGTGGTCATCGGCGGCAAACTCAAAAGTATCGGGATCAATGCGCTGCTTGGAGAGGGGGATTTTATCGTGGCCGAAGCGGATGAAAGCGACGGCTCTTTTCTGAAAATGTCTCCCACCATAGCGGTTGTAACGAATATAGACCGGGAGCATCTCGATTTTTACAAAGACCTAAACCACATCAAGGAAGTATTTTTAAGCTTCATCGACAGAATCCCGTTTTACGGCCTGGCGATTCTATGCCTGGATGATGAACCCATACAGGATATAATTCCCAAAATAAAGAAGCGCTTCACAACTTACGGAGTCAGTTCCCAGGCGGATATCCAGGCCAAAAACATTGAGTCCAAAGGGTTAACGAGCATGTTTGCCGTCAAACACCTTGGCGAGCACTTAGGAGAAATCTCGCTTAATCTGCCTGGTATCCATAACGTTTACAACGCCATGGCAAGCATTGCCGTGGGACTTGAATTAGGTATCGATTTTGAAGTCATTAAAAGCGCCCTGGAAACCGTTCAAGGTGTGCAGCGCAGATTGGAAATCAAGGGAATCGTCCGAGACATTACGGTTGTCGACGATTACGGCCATCATCCCACTGAAATCAAAGTTACGCTGCAGGCCGCCAAGGAAAGCTGGCCGGACCGGCGCATCGTTGTGGTGTTTCAGCCGCACCGCTACTCCAGAACCCAGGCACTTTTTGATGATTTTACACGTTCGTTCTACCAGTCGGATATGCTTGTAGTGCTGCCGATCTATGCAGCCAGTGAAAAAGCAATCAAAGGCGTTGACAGTCAATTGTTGTTTGAAGAAATTCGAGCCCACGGCCACAAAGATGTCGTCTTCATGCCAAGTTTTACAGCAGCTGTTTCCCATTTAAAACAAACTTTAACCCCAGGCGACATCCTGCTGACTCTGGGTGCCGGCGATGTTTACAAACTGGGAGAGACATTACTGAAAGAATTATAAAAAAAGAGCGTCCCGCTTCAGCGGGACTTGAGGAGCAGCTCTTCGGGCTTTGAAGGCAAAGCTTAAAGCAAAGCGCTCCTAAAGTGTAACGCTCTTCAAGCAAAGCGATCATTTATTATTATGGTACTCGATTCTGAATCTAAAAAATGGCTGGCCGATCATTACGGTGCCGGCATCAAATTTGACGAACCAATGTCCAAGCACACATCGCTGCAGGTCGGCGGGCCGGCTGAGGCCTATTTTGTCCCTGGAAACATTGAAGCGCTTAAATCACTGATCAACTGGGCCTGGCAAAAGGGCATCTCGTATCTGATTATCGGCGACGGTACAAATCTATTGGTAAAAGACAGCGGGGTAAAGGGCATCGTCATAGCGCTGACCAAGTGTCTGCAGGCGATTACCAAAATCGATAATGAAAAAGAAGAAGTTGTCGTTACCGCCATGGCCGGTGTTCGCATGCAGGCTCTTTGCCGCTTTGCCCTTGAGCATGGTCTTGCAGGTCTCAATTTTGCCCTGGGAATTCCCGGCACCGTGGGCGGCGGCATTATGATGAATGCCGGCACGGCTGAGGGCTGGATCGAAAATGTCCTCAAGACCGTCACAGTGCTTTTGCCAAACGGTCAAATCCAGGAAATTACGCGGGACCGGCTAAAATTTTCATACCGTAATCTTACTTTGAACATGGAACTAAACCAGGAATTTCAGGCGCATCCCGTTATTATCGACGGCTCTTTTTGCCTGCATCCTACAGATCCTGTCAAGCTCAAAGCCGAAGCCCAAAAGATTTTAAGAAGGCGCATGCAAAGACAGCCCATCGGCTACCCCAGTGCCGGATGCTTCTTTAAAAATCCCCCAAACGGCAAGACAGCGGGGCAGCTGATTGACCTGGCCGGACTGAAAGGCAAAGCAATCGGCGGCGCCGAAGTTTCATCAAAACATGCTAATTTCTTCGTCAACATCGGCCAGGCGACTGCTGCAGATTTTCTGGCGCTGATGGAACTCGTGCATGATACCGTCTTAACAAGGTTTAACATCGATCTTGAAAGCGAGGTCAAAATTGTTGGAGCGTAATCGTACCCGTAGAAACTTTTATAAAAACAGCACCGCCAAACAACAGGCTAATATTATGGAATACTTTAAAGCCAGTCTAAAAATATCGGCCGGAATTGCTACTTTGCTGCTGGTAAGCTTTACCTTCATTTTTGGTTACGATTTTCTGACGCAATGTAACTATTTCAAAGCCAAAAACTTCAGCGTTACCGGTATCGGCAAGCTTACCAAAGAGCAGGTTCTGAAGCATGCCCGGCTTGACGAGGGTGTCAATATTCTCTCGGTGAATCTATCAGAAGTTCGCAAAAGACTGATAGCCCATTTATGGATTGCCGAGGCTGAAGTCAGCAGGGAACTCCCTTCCAAAATACACATCAGAATAAAGGAGCAAAAAGCCCTGGCCGTCATAGATCTGGAGCGCAAATTTTTGATCAATACCGCCGGAGAAATCTTTAAGGAAGTGTCGGCTACGAATCCGGACAACCTGCCGATCGTCAGCGGCCTTGAATTTTCAGACATCAACGTTTTGGGAGAAACCCGCAGCCTGCCGTTTGATGCTGTCATGCAAGTTTTGAAATTAGGACAAAACCCGCAGAGTCTTCTTCCCAACACCCTTATCAAAAGAATTCATGTTGACAGAGAAATCGGTTTGACAATTCATGCCCCGGCCTTTGCGTCCGGTATGATCAGCACCATTAAGATCGGATATCACGATTATCCCGGCAAGTACGCCGGGCTTAAAAATGTTTTGACCTATATAAAAAAAAGCAACGAGTTTTCACGGCTGGTTTCAATCGACCTTAACAACATAGATCGTATTGTTGTTCTTCCAGTCAGTAATGAATCACCTGCCAATGACCAAAAGGAGGTTTAAGATGCAGGGAAAGGGAAATCTTATTGTCGGTCTTGATGTCGGGACAACCAAAATTTGTGCCGTGGTTGGTGAACTTTCCCAAAAAGACATAAATATTATCGGTATCGGCACGCATCCCTCTATCGGTCTGCGCAAAGGTGTGGTCGTAGATATTGAATCTACGGTGGAATCGATTCAAAAGGCTGTTGAAGAGGCGGAACTTATGGCCGGCTGTGAAATTTCATCCGTATACGCCGGCATAGCCGGCGGTCACATCACCGGGTTCAACAGTCGCGGAATCATAGCGATAAAAGGACCTGAAGTGACGAAACAGGATGTGGAACGCGTCATTGACGCCGCGCGCGCCGTGGCCATCCCCATGGACCGCGAAGTTATTCATGTGCTGCCCCAGGAATTTATCGTTGATGAACAGGGCGGCATCAAGAACCCTGTGGGCATGTCCGGAGTACGGCTGGAAGCTAAGATTCATATTGTAACCGGTGCCGTCACCTCTGCCCATAATATCGTTAAATGCGCCAACCGGTCAGGACTCGATGTATGCGATATAGTCCTCGAATCTCTGGCCTCGGCTGAATCCGTGCTGACCGATGAAGAGAGGGAACTGGGCACGGCCCTGCTGGATCTTGGCGGCGGAACGACCGATCTGGCAATTTTTTCTCACAAAAACATCAAGCACACATTTGTACTTTCCCTGGGCGGCAACAACCTTACCAACGACATTGCCATCGGGCTGCGCGCACCGCACTCCGAAGCCGAAAAGATCAAGAAAAAATACGGAACCTGTCTGGCCCATAATATCGGCAAAGAAGAAACCATTGAAGTGCCCGGGATGGGTGGACGCAAGCCCAGGAAACTTCCCAGGCAGATATTAGGCGAGATCCTGGAACCCCGTGTGGAAGAAATTTTCTCACTGATAAGAAGGGAAATCTATCGGGCTGGAATGGAAAACCTCATCAATTCGGGTGTGGTTTTAACCGGAGGGTCATCACTGCTGGACGGCTGTGTCGACATCGCCGAATCAATTTTCGATCTACCGACCCGTCTGGGTACGCCCCGTGAGATCAGCGGCCTTATCGACGTCGTCAACAATCCCATGTATGCCACCGCCGTTGGGCTTGTTTTATACGGCGCCCGCGTGATGCCCGAAGAGAAATTCAGAATTCGTGACAGCAACATTTTCAACCGTATCATAACCAGGATGAAAAAATGGTTCAAGGATGTAATGTAATTAACTAACTGACAGGAGGTGGGGGAAATGACTTTTATGTTTACGGAAAGCGACAATTCAGCAACAATTAAAGTAATTGGTGTTGGTGGCGCCGGCGGCAATGCGATTAACAACATGATCGAGTCCAATCTCAAGGGCGTGAAATTCATCGCCGCCAATACGGATGGCCAGTCTCTCGAGTTCTCCAAGGCATCCGTCAGGCTGCAAATGGGTGAACAACTCACCGGGGGGCTCGGCGCCGGTGCCAACCCTGAAATCGGGCGGGATGCAGCCCTTGAAAATGCCGATGCCATCCGTAGCGCACTCGAGGGCAGCCACATGGTGTTTATCACAGCAGGGTTCGGCGGCGGCACCGGCACCGGTGCAGCACCGGTTATCGCCGAAATCTGTAAAGAGATCGGCGCCCTGACTGTTGCCGTGGTGACAAAACCCTTTTCGTTTGAAGGCCGCAAAAGGGCCAAGCAGGCCGAAGAGGGGATTAAAGCCTTACGTAAAGTCGCCGATACCGTCATCACCATACCGAATGACCGGTTGAGAGGACTTGCTTCCAAAAACACTAAGATGATTGAAATG
>JABMQM010000505.1 GCA_013203195.1 Desulfobacteraceae bacterium
TGAGCCATATAAGTAGCTGAATTGCCAGGCAAAGCTATTAGTCCTGCTGATTGAGTTTTCAGAGCGCCAAGCTTCTCTTGAGCTGCCAGTTTTGCGAAAAGGCCTTCAGCAAAAGGGCTTCGGCAAATATTTCCCAAGCAAATGAATAAGAAATTTCTCAAAGTTTTTTATCTAATTTCTTTTGATTCTATATTTAAAGTAAGATTGTCTCGCATTTCTTGTTCAGGGGTTCTGATGACTAAATATATACCATTTTTACCTTCTGGAATCACTCCCGGGCTGAAGCCGGATTTGTCCGCACTAATAGTTCGATCCGTAAAGGGGGCAAATGCTACCAGCTTTGCGGGCGCAATCTCTTTTGAAAATTTTGCTCCGGGTGGAACGGTGTCTGCCGTTATGGTCAAGTTCTTGATGTCTTCGGGATTGATGCCTTTAAACACAAAGACACCACGCGCGTGACCGTTGAAAACATAACGGGTTTTATTCCAGTCAATTGTCAGGTTTTTATCCGATTTATTGATAACCGTAAGGCGGAACATTTCGAAGAAATTATTATTTTGCTTTAGCGGCTCAAACCGGACTTCATAATATGGATTTTGAGCAGTCTGGTTTACAGGGCTGCTTGTCCAGGTTTTCATCGGCATTGGGGTGCACCCTGTTAAGACAAACAGGAGAATGGTAATCTTCACTGCTCTGTTTGTTTTCACGTTTAACCTCCGTCATACCTTATTAGGATTAAACACTTCATGTCGATTGGTGGCGTAATATTTTACCGGGTTTCCGGCTGCATCAACCACGTAAATATTGATCAGCTTGCCTTGACCGAAATCGGGGTGCTCCGATTGCGTTGACTGATATAGTTTCCAGGCCGTTCGCCAAGCAGTCACGTCCGAGTCGAAAGGTGCATCATCTGTGCCGGGTACAAAATCCGTAATGATCTCAAGGTCGGTCTTTTTTTGAAAATGTACGCGGAATCCTTCGGGCTTTTGTACCCAACCTTGGTCGATGACCTTTAATACTTTGGCAATTTTCATCGATTATCTCCTTTGATTTTATGCAATATTTGAGCATGCCGGGCTGCAAGACAGAGCCCCTTATTGCATGTCTTCAAAATCGTCGTCCTTCGGTACAGCGCAACTCGCTTTGATGGGCGCATCCTCAACAAGCTTGGTTTTATTATATACATGAACGTCACGTTGGGGATATGCAAAAGCAATCCCCTCATTATCAAAGCGCAATTTAGTCTTTTCCAGCAGATCGCATCGTACGCGCCAGTATTTTAAGTTATCCACCCAGCAACGACCGCCTATTGTCACGCAGTCTTCCAATAAATGGGTGACATAAACAATCGGCCGCGGTTTTGCCAGCGTCCGCGGATCTTCGATCATAATCGCTTCTAAAACTTGTTTGGCCTTCATCAGATCCTGATCGTAGCGGATGCGCACATCCAGATTCACGCGGCGTGACGGGGTGAGGTGGTAGTTAATCATGTAATCATTTAGAATCTTACTGTTAGGGATCCAAACGGTCTTGCCGTCAAAGGTGCGCATGCGTGTATTTAGAAAAGTGGTTGACTCGACTTTACCGAGAAGTTCGCCGGTTTTGATGGTATTGCCTACTTTAAAGGGCAGACTGGGAATGTAAGGGCGAAAAATGATGATCAACGCAACGGTAACCAGGCTGATTATTAT
The DNA here is from genome assembly GCA_013203195.1 of Desulfobacteraceae bacterium. Lineage (GTDB taxonomy): Bacteria > Desulfobacterota > Desulfobacteria > Desulfobacterales > UBA11574 > Desulfatibia_A. Next base: position 1,692 of record JABMQM010000505.1, read on the forward strand.
CAAAAACCGCAATACATTTCTGGTGTCTAAGCCTATCGGCACCAGGGCGGTAGTAATCACAGTGACCAGCAATATAACATAGATAGTATTAGATATTGCCGAAACCAGGGGCACATTGGGTGTTATTTTGCTCAGAGTGCGTTTGAACAACTTGATAATCAGCCGGATTGCAATCAGGCCGACTACCAGGAAAAACATGGACTGCACCAAGTCCTGCCCGTAAAGGGTCAGTACGTCTTTTATTTTTATTAGTTTTGGGAATTGGTCAACCATCATGTCCTCCAAATATCCTGCTTTAGAAATTCGGGTTAAGGCAGTCTTGCCAGCCAGGAACCGTGTTCGAACCACTGCGCTTTCAACGTTTCCAGCTCTCCGCTGTTTTTTAACTTGTTGATAAAGTTCTCGACCCAGTTGATAAAAAGCGGATCGTCGGCCGGCAATGCGACGCCGATGGGTTCATACGTTATGGGAGTAGACAGGGAGAGCAGCCCTTTATCGGGATAGCGTAAAACAGACAGCACACAGATCGGATGGTCGGCAATCATGGCGTCGACTTTGTCTGCAATCACCAGGTTTACGGCTTCATCGTAATTCTTAGCGGTTACGAGCATGGCCTTGGGAATGGATTCTTCGACGAAACGCTGACTGGTGGAGCCTTGTAGCGCGGTTAGTTTAGTGTCGGGGCTATTTATTTCAGATGCTTTTTGGGCCGATGCTATTCTTTTAATTTTGGTCAAAAATCCCTTGCCGGTAACAAAATAGGGACCCACAAAGGCTACTTTCAAGTTCCGCTCAGGGGTAATGGTCATCCCGGACAAGATCATGTCCACCTTGCCGGTTTCAAGCGCCGGCAGCAATTCGGCAAAAGGCATAGTTTCCAGCCTGAGTTTTACGCCCATTCTGGCAGCCATATCATTGGCAAGATCGATTTCAAGACCGATGATTACGCCGTCTTTGGTCGTCATATTCAGCGGGGGCATGCTGCCGGCGGTGCCCACCACCAGTTCTCCCGTATGCATGATTCGGTCGAGAACGGGTGTGGTTGATATGTTCGTATCTGTCGTTGTCGTATTGGTACAGGCGAACAATACGGCCAGTGCCCAAACTAAAACAACAACTGCGATTACGTTTTTCTGCATGTCATGGCTCCTTTTAATGCCACCATCTCACTGTTAAGTGAAACTATCGCTACCAACCGATAGACGTCAAAAAGTCGAAAGGTCATAGAGGCTAATAAGAAATACAATCAAAAGGTCGCAATGTCAAATAGTCAAAGAGTAGACGTTTCAAGCCCTTCCAATTTTCGACTCTGCAACGTTGCGACCGCCTTGGCCGCTGACAACTGACAACTGGCCAAGCTATCGAGACCTTTGAAAAATGTTCAATGCAGAATATGAGTAATAGTCTGAATATCCAGTTGCGTTATCTAGCCATTAGTTCAAGCTCTTTAATATTTTAGATATCATAATTGAGGGTTGTAGAGTCAATTAAATCCTGTTCTTGACCATTGTCAAATCACCTTCGTCTACTGCCCCCCTAAGCCTTATCCTATTGAATTTCCTTTGGCATATTCCTTTCAATAATTTTCAGCAGTTCATGCCCTATGCTCTGGTCGGGGTGTTTGGCGATCATTTGCTCGGCCATGCCTTGGGCTTTTTGCAATTTGCCTCTTTTCAGATAGTGATCCGCAAGGGCATAGAGATAATCCAGGTTGTCCGTGTCCAGCTCCAGTGCTTTGAGCAGCGCTGCTTCGGCTTCTGCATCCTGCCGGAGGTACTGTAAAAGCAACCCTAAGTTGTAGTGAACCCGGGCGCGCTCCGGCATGCCCTTTGCAGCCTTTTCCATGTAGACCGCCGCCTGGTCATATTTTTTCATTTCAGAGAGCAAAAGCCCCAGTGAATAAGCGATTTCATGCATTTGTGGATGCTCTGTGGTCACTTCACGCAGCAATACTTCGGCTTTATCATTCTCACCCCTTTGATTGTAGAGCATTGCCAGGTTGACTTTGGCCGGATAGAACAAGTTGTCGATTTTGATGGCGGCCCGGTAATTTTCAACGGCCTCCTCCGGCCGATTAAGGACGGCGTAAAGATTGCCCAGGTTATAGCGGGCAAAGGCAAAGTCGGCCGAATATTCCATGGATGTTTCGAATTCTTTCAGGGCGGCCTGAAAAACCTTCTGCTGGTCTATGTCCAAGTGCTTGGAAGGCTCCCCGGCCAGCCGTTGGGCGGCTTCAATGCGCACGGCCTTGACAGGGTCATAGAGCAGAGGTGCAATCAACTTAGCCAGCTTACTTTGATCAGAGGGATGGATACTTTCCACCGCCGTTCGACGGATCAGGGCCTCGTCATCCATCAAGGCCGGCTCCATCGCCAGTATGTTGTCCTCATCGGGATAGGCGCTTAAAAGGGCCAGGGCCGTGGACCGCACGATCACAGGATAAAGAGGATCCACGGCCAAACGGATGAGCTCCTTGCGGGCAGCAGGCTGCCTTTTGCGACCGGCGGCGATAATGGTACCGTAGTGCTGCCGCCGGCCCGGTCCATACCATTTGGCGATGGTCTCGTCAGACCATTTAGAGGTTTTATCGATGTGGCAGCGCAGGCAGGCATCCGGCGTACTTATCTTAGCACTGAGGTCGGGGCGGGGAATCCGAAAGCTGTGATCCGGCCGGTAATCTATTCCCATGTAGTGCCGGCCCGGCATGTGGCACTGAACGCACTGGGCACCGGTGCCGACGTCGAACAGGACCGCTCCTGCTGCTGATCGGATGGGTTCTCCCTTTTGACCTTTCTTCTTATGAAAATGATGCTCCCCGGTGTCGTACTCATTAGCCCGGTGACACTGCAAACAGAGATCGTTCCCTTCCTTATGCGGTTTGACACTGTGGACGTCGTGACAGTCGTTGCAGCGCACATCACGATGATACATTTTACTCTGTGTGAAGGAGCCATAAACATATACTTCATCAAGGATTTGTCCATCCGGAAAATATAGTTCGGGAGTGAGCAGACTCGGAAGCAGGCTATCCAGAAGATCAGGCTCGGCATGGGTATAATCCCCCAAAATAGCGCGTCTGGAATGGCAGGGGGCACAGAGCTCTACGAGTTCTCGAGATCCGAGTCCTGAGGTCTTTACAATAAGATCATAGTTGTCCACCTGAGGTCGTGCCATGTCCGGCAATTCTGCCCATTTAATATGATATGATCCAGGGCCATGGCAGGCCTCACAGCCCACATCTATGTCTGACCATGTGGTCGCATAGGCATCCGTCTTGATATCGTAATTTTTTTGCAGATTTGTTGAATGGCATTCCGCACACATGCCGTTCCAGTTCTGACCCGCATTGGTCCAGTACAGCCAGTCCTTGGGATCAAGAGGCTCTTTTGGATAAAGATGATACCATTTTTTCCCCCTCACATCCCAGGTGATTGGAAGACATTGCAGACGGCCCCCCGGAAAGGGAACCAGGTACTGCTGCAACGGATACCAGCCGAAAGTGTGGGTGATTTCAAACTCACCCATTTTGCCGTCCGGTCCCTGGGTATGGACAAAAAACTTGTCGTCTTTGCGATAAAAACGTGAAGTTATCCCGTGGATTTCAAAAACCACACCGTTAAAATCACCCAGAACGGTATGCTCATCGGCTACCTCCATGGCACGGTCGTGGTGGGAGTTTTGCCATTTGTCGTACGCCTTTTTGTGGCAGTCCATGCATTTTTGACTGCCCACAAATGCCGCCGGCGGTTCTCCGGCCATTGGGTATTGACCAGTTAGATTGCGTTTCACATTCAGATAGTAGACCGGAATGGACAGAGTGATAACAATGGTTGCAATAAATCCGGTTAGTTTCCAACTTTTCATTGTTTTTGTTATATCCAGTCTATCCCGTTGCCCCGTCAATTTTCTTCTTGGGGTAAGTTACATGCTCAGCGCGAAATTCAGTGCGTTTGATTCGCCGGCCGGTCTCCACCTTAACGATGTTGTTTTCAATAAAAACATGATAGATATCAAGTGCCCGGGGAGCCGGCGGGCTGATCACCTCCCCTCGAATGTCAAATGCAGACGAGTGACAGGGGCATATAAACTTTTTTTCCCTGGACACCCAGGGAACCGTGCAGCCAAGATGGGTGCATTTGCGGGACAAGGCCAAAAACCCGCCGTCTTCAAGTCGGGCAAGATAAAACCTGCCTCTGACAAAAGCCGTTACGGAATCGAGCGGGATTTTCTCCACCGGGCCGGCTTCGATAATGGTTCCGAAATCACCGGCTTTTGCTTTTGTTTTGCGGGGCCGGAGAAATGCGGTCACTATTCCTACGAATTCGATGACGGCAACAACTCCCACCCCGATCCATAGTTTATTGAGAAAACTACGACGAGAAGAGCCTTCCTCAGATTGATCATTACAATGTTGTTTTGGCGGTTTTGACATTATTAATTACACCAGCACCTTTTCAGTGATCAGTTGCTTTTCCACAAAACTGTTCAGCTTTTTTTATCATGGAATTCAGCATGCGCCCAATTTCTGAACATTTACTGCTAACTGTTCACTGATCAAAGCGGCCATATCAATCTCATTCCGGGTCCTCTGAACCATATCCCGGTCACCGTCAGTATGAGAAATGCAGTCAAAAAAAGAACGAAGATCGCCTGGATGGCTTCGTTATTGGTAAGGGAATAGCGGCGTTTTATCAGGATGTAAAATCCTGCAATTGCAGTCAAAACGAGCGTAAACGGTATCAAGCCGTTGCTGATGGAAGCCGGCACGCCATGCATCCAGGCGCCAAAATCGATGATGTATTCATCCGCCAGAATCCCCAGGGGCGTTGCTATTGTTGCAGCGAGTGCCGCAATCAGGGCTGTCCTGCGTCCCTTGAAGGAGGTAAACCATACCCCCGCCGTATGGGACTGATAATCGATATAGGGCAGGCTGAGCAAGGCGACTATTATCAGAACCGGTATAATCAAAAACGCAAAAAGCGGGTGAAAATGCATGAGCATCTCCTGAATGCCTACGAAGTACCATGGCGCTTTGGTGGGATTGGGGCTCAGTCCGGGATTGGCCTGGCTTTCCAGAGGCGCGTTAAAAAGCATCGAGAATACCAGGATGAATGCAAATAAAACCAGGGCTACCACCACTTCGCGCAGGATCAGGTTTGGCATGGTCTCGACAGATTCTCCCCCGGTTTCTGCATCTTCTGCCGGTGTACGAGGAATGACGAGACCGCCGGCCTTACGTATGCGCCAGAAGTGAAAGGGCATCAGGATGATGAGAAGGGCCGGCAAAAAGGCCGTGTGAATAGCATAGAAATTGGAGAGGGTGGCTGGGCCGACCTCGGGTCCGCCCCGCAATAATTTTTGAAGCCATGGCCCTGCTGCGGGTATGTATTCCAGCATGCCGGTGCAGATGGTAACCGCCCAGAAGGCGAGTTGGTCCCAGGGCATGAGATACCCGGTCAAATTCGAGCAGAGAACGATAAAAAAGAGCCCCAAACCGATGATCCAGTTGAACTGGCGTGGTGAGTGGAAAGCATTTGTAAAAAAGACCCGCAGAAAATGTAAAAAAGCAACGATTATAAGCCCATTGCCGCTCCAGTGGTGGATGTTCCGGATCAATTGTCCGAAAAGAACATGGCGTTGGAGGTAAAGGATGGATTCATAGGCTTGGCCTGGAAACGGCTCATAAACGAATTTGAGCAACACTCCCGTCCCGATCAACAGTGATACCAGCACGACGGCCATGCCGCCAAGTCCCCATGTGAGCGTGAATCGGAGCGTGCGCTCCGGAACCCTGCGGGGCCGGAAGTGTAGGATCAAAGTGTTAAAAAACCTTCGATAGCCCTCTCGATCGATCACCGGCCGTAGCTTACCAGGAAAAATGGAGTGGCAAATGCGCTGAAAAAGGGTTAGTTTTTCCGGGACCACCTTGTGTTGCGGCATCTTTCAATCTTTCCAAAGGGTTCGGCAATTTATTGCTTAAAAAGGGAGTTTTAGCTGTAAAACCGCTCGCTAATTCACCAAACATTATGGAAAAAAACTCCCCGACTGCTGAGTTATATATGCTTGATATGACTCATTTAGGCAAGTATTATTATTAAAGCGGAGAAGTTCAAGCCATCCCGCTCATAGAACAGGATGACGTTGACTCGAACTTGCGCAGGATGGATCAGAAACCAAATCAAATCCCTGAGATACCATAACTTGATATCATTTTGGACAGGTAGGTTCTTTGAATCCCCAGAATTTTAGATGCTTTACTTCTATTGCCGTCCGAGTGTTCCAGGGTTGCGGTAATAAACTCTTTCTTGAATCTGTCCATAGCTTCTTTGAGTGTCAGTCCCACATCCAAGCCATGAAAATGTGTTTTCCTCTCATAAATAGGCAAATCTTCAGGTAAAATTTCTCGTTTATTACCCATGACCACAGCACGTTCCACGGCGTTTCTCAGTTCTCTTACATTGCCGGGCCAATCATGTTCAATCATCTTTTCCATGGCTTTTTCCGAGATCACCAAATTAAGGGCACCTCTTTCCCGCTTTAAAATATCCAAAAAGTAGTTCGCAAGGAGGGGGACATCCTTTTTCCTTTCTCTCAGCGCAGGCATATGGATTTGAACAACATTCAGCCGATAGTAAAGGTCTTCTCGAAACCTCCCTTCTTCTGTTTCTTTGGCAATATCTTTATTGGTCGCTGATATGATTCTGACATCCACATTCAATGGTGTATTGCCGCCGACCCGGTAAAACACCCCCTCTTCAATCACCCGCAACAGCTTGGCCTGAATTGCCGGATTCATTTCGCCTATTTCATCAAGAAAAAGAGAGCTGCCGTCAGCTAATTCAAATTTGCCTATTTTGAGGCTGGTGGCTCCTGTAAAGGCACCTTTTTCATGGCCGAACATTTCAGATTCTAAGAGATTTTCAGGCAGTGCGGCACAATTAATCACAACCATTGGCTTTCTCTTCCTGGAGCCCGCCCGGTGTATCAACCTGGCTAATAATTCCTTCCCTGTTCCGCTTTCTCCTAAAACCAAGGTGCTGGTTTTTGAGTTGGCAACTAAATATGCATCTGAAATGACTTTCTTGAGGGCGGCACTTTTCCCAACTATCTGGTATTTGCCACCGATCTCTTCTCTGAGGTCCCGGTTTTCTTTTTTGACCTGTTCGATTTTTTGGGCTCTGCTAATAGCAAGGGAGGCCAGTTCGGCGAAGACCGTTAAAAGCTGCATATCTTCATTCCCGATGGCACTTCCATCTTCTTTGTCTATGATTTCAACCACTCCAATAACTTTTCCGTCTGCCTTCATCGGCACACAGGCTATTGATCGGGTCTGGAACCCAATGGATTCGCTTATCTCCTTGAACCATCGATTATCCTTTTTTACATCAGTTACGAGCAGAGGCTCTCCTGTTTCTGCAACAAATCCGGCAATCCCCTGGCCCAGGTTGACCTCATATTTCATGACCTCTTCTTTCTTCTCGCCGGTAGCAACCTTAAAGTAAAGTTTTTTGGTTTTTTGATCAAGCAACAACAAAGAACTGGCTTTGGCCTTCATCATGCGGGTGGCGGTATCTATAATGAGTTCCAGGAGGTTGTCCAGATCAAGTACCGAGGAGACCCATGTCGAGATTTCCTTAAAATAATCTATGGCATAATCAGGTGCTGATAATTTTTCATTCATTATTTTTCTCCTAATGCTTAAGGCTGTATGATTTTGGATACAAAAAAATAGAATTAATTTAGGTGTCTATTTTTTTATATCGACACCGGGGGGATAAAGCTTAACTGTAAATTTGATGAATTCGTAAAAAGTCGAATTCATCACGTTTTAGGTTATTGTCTTATGTAAGGTGTATACAAAAAAACAAATGGGTGTCTACTTTTGTAGACGGTATTATGGATTGAAAAATATTGCGGTCCTACTGACAAAGCCAGTAATTGCAATCGAATCAAAGAGATGCAAAGCGTGCCTCTCTTTTGTGCGGTTTGGCATGTTATTTGCTCCATTAGATAGTAAAGTTTGATTGATCGAAGCTCCAAAGGGCGGGATGCAAAGCCTGGGCCTAAAGCATGTAACGGGGAGACGGCAGTTGCCCTGTTATTGAAAGGAGGGGTAATGAAAATAAGAACATTAAAAAATTTGTTGATGGCAATAATAGGCATTACCCTGATAGCTGCTGCTGTATATGCTAAATCCGGCAAGGGTAAAGGCAATGAACAATCAAAGCATAAAGCAAAAAACCTCTTTACTGCTTTGGAAAAACCCAAAATGAGAGACCCTTACGGGCACGACAAAGAGAGTGGAAGAGAAAAGAGCGCCAGGGGCCGCGCTGTCCGGAAAGTAGAACCGGAAGAATCCGTGCTGGATCTGGCTTCGATAGTGGGCATAGAATTTAATACAAAGGATTATCATCTTGATTCTCTTAATTCGATCTATGCAGAATACCAGTCTGAACTTGAGCAGTTAGATCCGGACAGTGCCTCATCTGCTTTATATGCTCGTGGTTTAACTATTTATGAATCAACGATAAATAACTATGCGTCGTCAAACATAGTACGTGTGCGCGTAAATCAGGCCGACAAAATAGATTATTCTATGACGCTTACGCCTCCGGATGGATTTGAGGGGACAAAACTGCTGATAACGACTACGCTAACCAATATCAATGATTATGATACTTCTTATAATACCTATAACTATGTCTATGATTCTGAAACCGGAACCTGGCAGCGTGAGCCGGTGACCACAAAGAGAAACTACGAGGCCAATCAAGTTATAATGGAGCAGACTCAAGAGGTAGTTATCGGAGATGATAACAATTTCTCCTTTAGCTACGATCCCCCTTTCGACTTGGCCGGCTACAGCGGCTTAGATGCCAACTTAAGCGTAACCGTTACGGAGCCTGAAAGCGGTCAATCATATACTGCGACTTATGATAAAACTCTTTACCTGTACAGGTGACCTTACGGTAAAGTTGCCAATGGGAA
>JABMQM010000048.1 GCA_013203195.1 Desulfobacteraceae bacterium
GTTATGACCCTGTATTTCTTGTCATCTATCCATGTAGCCAGGTCGGTTGCCAGCTTGCAGCCGGGTTCACTTATTAATAAGGTTCCTTTGTTGGCCATTGGTGGCTGTCCATCATAAAAGGTGAAAATCATTGCTAACAATAGCTCTCAATATGAGCAAACCCTGTGCCAACGTAGGATAAAAATAGAAAATGCTTTGATCTCAATAAGATATGACGGATGGGTGGGATGTGAACTAAAAGAGAGCAGAGGGGGATATACCCCATCGCCTGGAGGGATAGCCTCCCAATATATTATAATCTTTTGATAATTTTATTATTGGGTAAAAATACCCCAGCCGTTACCAATTTACCCGCAGGCTGGAGCCACTGCCGATCGCAGCAATTTTACCCAACAATGCCAAGGGCACCATCGACCGCTCCAAGCTTTAGCACAAAATGTGGCAGTCAACGAAAATGGGTCTTTTATTTTAAAAACGTTGCAGTACTGTTGCATTATTGTTGCACAATATGTTTTCACATACTATTATGATTTAACTCACAATCTATTGAGGCTGTATTCTTGCAACATTTCTTGCGTATCTTACCGGCAGTATGAATGTTACGATATGGGTAAGAGCGGAATTTTTGCCCGCCCGAGGCTGGTAAACCTTTCGCTTATTAGATCCCGTCCCGCTTTCAGCGGGGCGGGAGTTTCATAAAATCGTAACACGATTTTATTTTCTCTTGAAGATCGAAGATATTTGTTGCAACATAAGCACCCAACAATCAATCGATAAGGATTGTACTAAAAGATGGACAACCAGAAAATACTCGTCGTGGATGATGAACCGGACATGCGGATTTTTGTCTCAACGGTAGTTGAAACCATGGGCTTTGTGTCGATTACGGCAGAAAACGGTACTAAAGCCCTGGAAAAAGCTCGCGCAGCAGTTCCGGTTCTGGTGATCCTTGATGTCATGATGCCCAAAATTGAAGACGGCATCTGGGCGTATCAGCAGTTCAAGACCGACGAAAAGCTCGCACACATCCCGATTATAATGCTTTCGGCGATTGCCAGGAAAACCTTTTTTCATTACATAAGAATGTTGAGTCCCCAAAAAGGACCCCACGTTCCCGAACCGGAAGCATACATGGAAAAGCCGCCGGATGCCGCTGAACTTATTAAAATGATAGAAAACCTTCTGGCAAATAAAACATAGTCATAAGAATGTTGAACCTTATTAGAAAAATTCGACACAGTTTTGTTTTCAAAGTAATCCTTGCCGTGGGAACAACGTTGCTCCTTTGCTTGTCAATATGGGGATTTTTTAATATCAGCGACCAAAAAGAGAAGGTGATGAGATCTGTTATGCAGGGGGCCGACAGGTTGACAAATACCATAAGGCTCGGGACCCACTATGCCATGATGCATAACTTAAGGAAAGATATCAACCGGATCATCAACAATATAGGCAAAGAAAAAAATATAGAACACGTTCGTATTTATAATAAGGGAGGACAAATAAAATTTTCCAACCATAATGCGGAAATCGGACGAATAACCAATATAAAGGCAGAGGCTTGTGATATCTGCCACAAGTCGGAACCACCGCTGGTTCATCTGGACTTATTGGCAAGAACCCGCGTCTTCCATGCTCCGGACGGAAGTCGTCTCTTGGGTATAATCGCTCCAATCTATTCGGAACCCGGCTGTTCCTCAAATTCCTGTCATGCCCATCTGCCGGGGCAAAAAGTCCTGGGTGCCCTGGATGTGGTTGTTTCTCTTAAAGAAACCGACCAAGAGACTTGGACTTATGGAAAATGGCTTGCCGTCAATATTGCATTTATTTTCCTGATGACCTCTGTTGTGATTCTGGTTATTGTGCTGCGGTTTGTCCGGCGGCCCATTAAACAAATGGTGAATGGGACCCGCCTAATCGCCAAAGGAGAGTATTTGGTCAAAATCCCAGTGGATCAGGATGATGAATTGGGACAACTTGCTACAGCGATTGAAAAGATGGGCGAACAAATCGATGCAAAGCGGAAAAAACTGAACAAACAAATAGATGAATACCAGAATCTGTTTGAGATCGTACCGTGTATCATTTCGGTTCAGGACCGAAACTATAAATTGTTGCGGTATAATCGAGAATTTGCTGAAAAATTTAATCCGGATCCCGGAGATTATTGCTACCACGCTTATAAGGGACGGAAAGAAAGATGCGAAATTTGTCCTGTTGAGAGAACATTTGAAGACGGTCTGACCCATTTCAGCGAAGAAACAGGAGTAGACAAGAACGGGAAGCCAACCCGCTGGATCGTTAGCACATCGCCCATCAAAAATGATGAAGGCGAAATCGTTGCCGCCATGGAGATGAGCGTTGATATCACGCATAGAAGACTATTAGAAGAAGAACTGGATAAATCCGAGAAGAAATATTTCGCCATTTTCGATAACATACCAAACCCGGTCTTTGTGCTGGATGTGAACACTTTAGAGATCCTCGACTGCAATGAAAGTGTTCAAGTTGTTTACGGATATACAAAGGACGAGATCATCAAGAAATCGTTTTTGGAACTATTCGCAGACCAAGCCAAGGGTAAATATGCGTCCATATTACGGACGTCTTCTGTTATGAACCAGGCCAAACACATTAACAAAAAAGGTGAACAGCTTTTTGTTAACATTCGAATTTCACCTTCCGAGTATCCGGGGCGCAAGGTGCTGCTGGTGACGATCAGCGATATCACCAAACGCCTGGAGACCGAGCAGCAGTTAATTCAGGCCAGCAAAATGGCAACGCTGGGCGAAATGGCCACCGGTGTCGCCCACGAACTCAATCAGCCCCTTACGGTAATTAAAACGGCCAGCAGCTATCTGATGAAAAAAGTCAGCAAGCATGAAACCATTGACGATGACATTCTTTTTACAATGGCCCAGGAGATAGACACCTATGTAGATCGGGCCGTTAAAATTATCAATCACATGAGAGAGTTCGGACGCAAAACGGATATTGTTTTGGAGCAGGTGCAGGTCAACAAGGTACTTAAGAGGGCTTTTGAGATTTTAGGCCAACAGTTAAAGACCAGAGGAATCGAGGTTGTCTGGGACCTTGAACCAGACTTGCCCATGATCCTGGCGGACTCCGGCCGTTTGGAACAGGTTATAATAAATCTTTTGCTTAATGCGCGGGATGCCCTTGATGGAAAATGGAAATCTCCGGAACATGATAAAGACAAGAAAAAAATTGAACTTATTACCAGATCCGACAAGAAGAGCGTAGTTGTTACCATCAGCGATTCCGGTTCAGGGATACCCGAGGCCTATTTAGATAAAATCTTCGACCCTTTTTTTACGACCAAGGAAGTCGGCCATGGAACCGGGCTGGGTCTTTCCATAAGTTACGGCATAATCCAGGAATGTGAAGGGAGCATACAAGCGGCCCACAACAAGACCGGCGGTGCGAGTTTTATTATTAACTTTCCCATACCAAGAGAGCAGTGATGGCGAAAACAATTTTACTGGTAGACGACGAAGAAGGTATTCGTAAAGTTCTTGGCATCTCACTTGAGGATGCCGGTTATGTGGTGCATGTAGCCGCCAGCGGTGAGGAGGCCCTTAGAATTTTTAGCAAAGAGCATCCTGCAATAGTTTTGACGGATGTCAAAATGCCGGGCATGGACGGCATCGAGCTGCTGCAAAAAATAAAACAGGAAAGGCCGGACACGGAGGTCATTATGATCACCGGCCATGGGGATATGGATCTGGCAATCAAAAGCCTTAAGTATGAGGCCGTAGATTTCATTACCAAGCCGATCAACGACGACGCCCTGGAAATCGCCTTGAATAGAGCCCGGGAACGCATAACCGTGCGGCGGCAGCTTAGAGAATATACCAACAACCTGGAGCAGTTGGTTCATGATAAGACCAAGGAGCTTATCGAGGCCGAAAAACTGGCAGCTGTGGGCCAGACAGTTGCCGGATTGTCCCATGCCATTAAAAATATTGCCGGAGGTCTAAAAGGTGGTACTTTTGTACTGGAAAAAGGGCTGGATCTGGATAATCGCAAGTATCTGATGCAAGGCTGGGAAATGGTAAAAGGTAATGTCGACAAGATAACGAATCTGTCGTTGGATCTTCTCAATTATGCCAAAGCTACGGATATCAACTACCAATTGTCAGAACCTAACCGGCAGGTTCATGAAATTGTCAGCTTAATGAAGCACCGGGCAGAAGAACACGGGATTGATTTGAAAATCGACCTTGCGCCGGATCTTAAAGCATTTTACTTTGACCCCGAACTTATTCACGGCTGCCTGCTCAACCTGGTGTCGAACGCTATAGATGCCTGCATGGAAGACGACCTGGAGAGCAAAGCAAAAGAAGTCCTTATTAAAACAGTTAAAGCCAAAGGCTGGGGTGTTGAATACCAGGTCATAGACAATGGTTGTGGAATGGATGAAGAAGTTAAGGAAAAAGTTTTTCAAGGCTTTTACAGTACCAAAGGAACCAAGGGGACCGGCATCGGGTTGATGATAACCAAAAAAAATGTAGACGGGCACAAGGGTATTATCGAAGTAGAGTCTGAGAAAGGAGCAGGGGCGAAATTTATTATGCGACTGCCGGAGGGACCGGACCGGATACCTGATGAAATATAATGGATGAGATTTTAATCAAATACAGTCAGTTGGTTAGTATTTTTGACTATTTTTCTGTGGGCGCCATTATTATAAAACCTGATCGCAAAATTGTTGCTATGAACCGCTCGGCCGAACTTATCACAGGACATTCAGCGTCGGCGGCCATCGGGGAATATTGTCATCAGACGTTTAACGATTATTTATGCGGCGGAGAGTGCAAGTTCTACCAGATACTGAAAACCGGTGAAGAATTGGGAAGCGCTGATTTGGAAATTGTTGATCAAAGCTATGAAGTACACAGTATTACAAAATTAATATCGCCGATCTATGGTCCTGACCAAAAACTATTGGGCTGCATAGAAATTTTTCAAGACCATTCGGCCTTCAAAGACCTGATTGAACGAGTCAGACATGATGACCGGCGCTTGAAAATCATCCTCGACAATCTTGATGTCGGAGTTTTGACTGTAGACTGTAGCGGTCATGTATCCTTTTTCAACACTATGGCAGAGAAGATTACCGGATTTATGCGCAAAGAAATTCTCGGGAAGTCCTGTGCAACGCTATTCGGCAAAGATACTTTTGATGATGTTTTTCTACTGACCGAGACGATATCAGACGGCCGGCCGCGTTCGAATAAAGAAGAGGAAATCATCACCCATGAAGGCCAAGTCATTCCCATCAGGGCCAATGTCATGGCTTTGAAAAATGAAGAAGGGCGTATTGTCGGCGGACTGGCAACCATTGCGGATCTTTCCCTTAAGTATCAGCTCGACAGCGCGATCAGAGATCGCTATACCTTTTATGATATGATCGGCAAAGACCCGGCCATGCAGAAAATTTTTGACATCATCCCTTTGATTGCCGCCAGCGACGCAACGGTGCTGGTTGAGGGTCCCACCGGCACCGGAAAAGACATTCTGGCAAAGGTTATTCACACGGCCAGTTCACGTAGAGAAAAGCCCCTGGTAAAGGTGAACTGCGCGGCTCTGCCGGACAACCTGTTGGAATCGGAAATGTTCGGATATGCCAAGGGTGCGTTTACAGGTGCAGAAAAGGATAAACCCGGCAGATTTCAGGAAGCCGACGGTGGTACCATCTTTTTAGATGAAATAGGAGACCTGCCATTATCTCTTCAGGCCAAACTGCTGCGTGTTCTTGAGGATAAAGAGTTTTACCCTTTGGGTAGCAGAAAAACCACGAAAGTAAATATCCGGATTATTGCCGCTACCAATCAGGGTCTGGATCAACTGGTGAAAGCCAAGCTGTTTCGGGAAGATCTGTTTTACCGTCTCAATGTTATGCGTCTGGAATTGCCGCCCTTAAAGGACAGGAAAGGAGATCTTCCCCTGCTGATTTCCCATATTCTCAAACGGCTGTGTGTTATAAGAGATACACGGGTCGATAAGATCTCGGAAAATGCCATGGAAATCCTGCTCAACCATGAATACCCCGGCAATGTCAGGGAACTTGAAAATATCATAGAGCATGCGCTTATTATTTGTCAGGAAAATACAATTGAACGCAAACACCTTCCCCTCGCTCTCCAAAAGAAAGACACCTTCCCAATGATCTTTCAGCAAGAAAAATTTAACCTTGATAAAGAAGTCGGATCGAGTGAGCAAAACATGATCCGAGAAATGCTGCATAAGTATAACTGGAACCGCAGTAAAACCTCACAGGCCCTCAACATCAACCGTACGACGTTGTGGCGGAAAATGAAAAAATACAACATGGCTTTTTAAATTTGAATTCCCCGCTGCGACGCGA
>JABMQM010000506.1 GCA_013203195.1 Desulfobacteraceae bacterium
ATGCGGTCTCCGATTTCAAAAGGCCGGTCGATAATCAATAATATTCCGGCGATAATGTTTGACAAGGTATTTTTGGCGGCAAAACCGACGGCAATGCCGGCAACTCCGGCCCCGGCAATAAAGGGCATAACATTAACCCCCAGTATGTCCAGAGCCAGGACAATGGCGGTGGCATAAATGATGGCGCCCAAAAATTTTTGCAGCAGGTCGAAAATTATATTATCAATCTTGGTTGTGGTCTGGTCTGCTACCTTCTTCTCCAGATACGCCAGCACGATTAACATAAAATCATTTAAGGGTGCTGCCAGGAGGATAATCAGAAAGGCATGAAAGATTTTTCCCAAAATTAAAACATCGAAAAGTCTGATCAGATACGTACCGGCTACAATGATGAGCCCGTAGAAAATCGCCTTTTCAATCAGATTATAAATTTGGGTGTTTATTTGGATAAATGCTTGATTTTTGGTTTTTTCTCTAAAAGAGGCAAGGATCCGTTTTAGAATGAGCCACGCAATAAACGAGCCGGCGACGGCAAACAAGGCCTTTAGGAGAACCTGAAGATAAGGTGGCACTGCACCGAAAGTTGTATGGAATCTATCAAAAAAAATAATAAAGCTGTTCATAAGTATCTATCGATATAAGACACTTTTGGTACTTCAGTCAAGTTGTCCTTTTTAATCTCGCTGATAACAGGTTTGCCTGAGATGAAGGGGTCCGGGCCAACAAGCCAATAATATATTGAAATTAAATACAATCAATGAAGTCTTTTTACTCTTCTTCACCTCTTCAACTGGTAAAATATAGATCTTATGGATCTTTTGGGCTCAAAGCGGGGGCAAATGTCGGTCAAGGATTCGGTTGAGCCTATAATCAGATATCCTTTAGGTTCCAATATGTCGGCGATTTTATTGAAGAGTTTTTTTCTATCCTCTGCGGTGAAGTAAATGGCTACATTTCTGCAAAACACAATGTCAAACTTGCCCAGACCGTTTAAGGGCAGCAGAAGGTTCAGTTTGCTAAATTTCACCATGGCTCTGATATCATCTTTAATCTTCCAGTTATCGCCATTACGAGAAAAATATCTGACCAATTTTTCCGGTGGAAGGCCGCGTTCAATTTCAAACTTGTTGTATGAGCCGTAACTGGATTGGGAAATTGCGGCATCAGATATGTCTGTGCCCAATAATGTAATGTTGTATTTATTGAGATCTGGCAGGAGTTCTTTCAATACCATGGCAATACTGTATACTTCTTGGCCGGTGGAGCAGGCCGCACTCCAGATACGGATTTGGGGCGGCAAAAAACTGGAAGAGTTGGCAGAACGTGTGTCAATAAGATCAGGCAGAATTTTGTGCTGCAGCACATCAAAGGGACTGGTATCACGAAAAAACATGGTTTCATTGGTGGAAATGGCGTCGATGATTTTTCTTTCTATTGATTTGGTGCCGTCTGCTTTGGCCTGATGATAAAGCTCGGTGAATGATGAACAGCCGTTTTCTTTAACGAGGCTATCCAGCCTGGTTTCAAAAAGATAAGCTTTGCTCTGATCCAAAAAAATACCGGATATATCGTGTATATATTTAGCGATGATTTTAACTTCATCGGGGGTGATCTTTTTCATTTGTCACTTGTCATTCGTCATTCGTCGTTTGCCATTCGTCATTTCCCCTGTACATCTCTTATTTTCATGTTTTCAGCTTTTATCTTTACCAATGACCCGGAAACAGTGAAAAGTAAAAAGTGATCAGTTATCAGTTATCCAATGACCAATGACCCCAGTTGAATAGTCCAGCTGGCGCTGGAATTCAACGGGGCAAGCAAGTGGCTAATGACAAGCGACCAGTGACTAACGACCTACAGCTCTCACGATTTCTTCTGCAAGCTTATCCAGTGGTGCAATAACATCAACGATACCGGCTTCAATTGGTTCTTTGGGCATACCGTAAACCACGCAGGTTGATTCGTCCTGTGCCAGAATAGTCGCACCGTTGCGTTTCATCAATTTCAACCCAAGCATACCGTCCGAGCCCATGCCGGTCATAATAACCCCTGTTGCCCGGTCCTTATAGTGATGAGCTATGGATCGCATTAGATAGTCGACTGAAGGCTTGCAGCTGTTTTCCGGGGGGTCGTCTGTTATTCTGATGATCCTGGATTTGCCGTCAGCCGCAGCCACAACCTTCATCTGTTTTCCGCCGGGCGCTATAAGGGCAGTATCGGGCCTAAGCGGCTCACCGTCAACCGCTTCTCGGACTTCAAGGTAACATTTGGCGTTCAGGCTTACGGCGAGAGACCGTGTGAAAACAGGGGGCATATGCTGGACAATTAATATGGGCGCTCCCAGTTTTGCTGGAAGTTTGGGCATCATCTGTGCCAGAGCATTAGGCCCTCCCGTAGAAATGCCGATGGCCACGACCTCTGAGTTTCCTCTTTTACGGCCTGTGATCGTACTCATACGCTGGACAATTTTTGCGGAGTCCGGTGGTCTTTTTGCGTCCGATTCGGCGGCAGAGGCAAGGATTTTGACTTGGCGGAGAATACCCTTTATCTCTTTGTGGCGTGCAAAGGCCTTGATCATAGGAGCAATGGTGCTTTTTATGGCTGCGGTATTTTCAGAGATGCTGCCTTCTTGCGGTTTGGGGATAAAATCAAAAGCTCCCAGTTCCAGCGCTTTCATGGTCAGCTCACCACTTTTATGGGTGAGCGTACTGAGCACTATTGCCCCCACATGCGGTGCTGCTGTTTTTATATGAGCCAGGACTTCAAGCCCATTCATTTCCGGCATTTCGATATCGAGGGTCAAAAGGTCCGGTTTCAGAGAGGCAATCTTGATTATGGCGGTCTTTCCATTATGAGCAGTGCCCACTACCTCCACATGGGGTAATTCCGCCAGGACGTCACTTACGATTTTGCGGTAGATCACGGTGTCTTCTACTATCAATACTCTTAGAGGGTTGTCATGTTGCATGTGTCATTCGCTAGTTGTCATGTGTCATTCGTCATTCGTCACTTGTCAGTTGTAAAAAAGAGCGCTCCAATACCCAATGACCAGCGACCAGTGGCTATTGTTCTTCTTCGAGAATCTCTTCAACATCCAGAATTCCAATCAAATGGTTTTGAGTTTTGAATACGCCTTTAAAAAATTTACCCTGAACACTACCGATATTGGCCGGCGGCGGTTCCAATTGTGCACTGTTAACTCTGACCACATCACCGATGCGCTCCACCAGTAAGCCGATGGATTCTCCTTTTGAATTAACAATAATATTACGCGTTTTATCGCTCAACTTGGTTCCAGAGAGATCAAGCTTGGTGCCAAGGTCGATAATGGTCACTATTTGTCCTCGCAGATTCAGGATGCCCAAGACATACTCAGGCGCCTGGGGCACTTTGGTCATTTCTATGAGCTTATTAATTTCCTGAATATTTAGTATGTCCATCCCGCAGAGAGCATTACCCACATAGAAAGTGGCAATATCTATGTTCTGGTTGTCGGTTTGAGTTGCTGATATTTCTACCATGGCTTATTGCCTCAATTTCCTTGGTTAAACGGCGAAGCCGCGCTCTATAAAATCGTGCAACGGTTTTATACTTTAAACTTATGAGCCATTTTGTTGAGCTGTTCTGCAAGTTTAGATAAATCTTCCGAACTCATATTTGCCTGAGAACTGCTGTTGGACATTTCAGCGGCTGATTGATTGACTTCGGCAATATCTTTTGCAACCTCTGTGGCAACGGTGGAACTTTGGGCAACGTTCTCGTTGACCTCCTGAATTCCCATGGATGCCTGGGACACGTTGCCGGCAATCTCCTTTGTAGTTACTGACTGTTCTTCCACTGCCGTTGCAATGGTGCTTACAATTTCGTTGACTTCATCAATTACCTTGGTGATAGCCTTCACATTCTCGGCCGAATCAGCGGACCTGGATTGTATCCATTTAAGCTTCTCATCTGCTTTATTAGTCGCATCAGCTGTTTGTCTGGCAAGAGCCTTTATCTCCTGAGCTACAACCGCAAAACCTTTACCGGCCTCTCCGGCCCGTGCCGCTTCGATAGTAGCATTGAGAGCCAGCAGATTAACCTGTTCTGAAATATCACGAATTCCTTCGGTGACCTCATCTATTTCAAGGGCAGCCTTGCCAAATTGTTCTATTTGGTCAGATGCAGCCTTAGACTGTGTGACCGCTTCACCGGTTATGGCGCGGGCCTTCTCGGAATTTTGAGCAATTTCATTTACGGTGGCGGTCATCTCTTCAGAGGCTGTAGCCATCATGTTAATATTAGTGGCGGCTTGTTCCATGGCGACAGCTACAGAGTTCATGTTGGAACTCATCTCTTCGGCTGCCGCGGCTACAGTTTTCGATTTGTGGGACATATTTTCGGTCCCTTGCGACATCTGTCCGGAAAGGCTGGATAAATCGATGGAGGAAGTATCCAGGGTTTCGGCGTGATCGGCGATATTTTTTATAATTCTGGCAACCTGGGTTATGAATGTGTTGACCCAGGCGGCCAATTTGTCAAGTTCATCGCGCAGCACACTCTGGGCGACGGAGCAATTGATGCAGGATTTAAACTCGCCCGCAGTGATGCACCTGCACTGGATCTCACCGGGTGTATTGGAGCCGACCTCCTGCCAGCAGCTTCCTGTTTTACCGTGGCTGGGACAATCGGTATGTTTACAGTTTCGCATTTGTGAACAATTGACTTTCTGCATGGGAATGCGTTTGGTCAGGTCACCTTCCATTACCATTAATCTGATGGTATCATAGGTACTTTTAATCGGTTTATTGACCAGCCGGTCTACTAAAAAGTACAGTATGCCGCAATAAATAAAGATAATACACAGGCCGGCGGCAATAGACACAAATAGCGACTTGCGGAATTGAGCCATGTCCGTGCTGATATCAAGGAGTGCGGCGGCAATCCCATGCTTGCCGGCAGAATCTTGCACAGGCCCGAAAAATGTCAAAATGTCTTTGCCGTTTTGGTGCAGGCGCTGTGTTGTGGCTTGACCGGTCTGTAGCACCCGCTTGAGAAGAGTGTCATTGCCGGACAGGATGTCCACAGTATTAGTTTTTGCCGCGATTTTAAAGCCGGCACCGTCGGGTACGATTAAGGCGCTGTCATAGCCGTCCTTTCTCTTTGAGAGCAGAACTTCTTCCATCCAGTCTCCGATTTCCGCCCCTTTGATAAGACTTTGTATATTCTGGAAGTGTAATTCAAGGGCCGAATTTTTGTATTTCATGATGCCTGAGGTTTTCTCTTGATAGCTTTTCACCAGAAAAGCCGTTACCAATACAACTACCATGGCGGCCACTGAGGCCAGCAGTTTTGCCTTGATGCTCCGGATTTTAAACATATCAAATCCTCCTTCTTGCCTTTTGTATCAATCAATTTTTATATTTTAAAATTTCCTGCGATTTCCTTCTGGGACAGCATTCTCTGCCGAATATGCGCGTCGATGTTTCCTAACCAGCAGCTATTTGCTTTGCAGATAATGATGGAGGCTGCCGATTAGTTTCTCCTTGTCAAGCTTGACCTGATATTCATTAACTCCGACTGCTTTTCCTTTAGCGATTTCTTCATCTCCCGCCATAGAGGTTACGGCTATAATCGGCAGTCCGGAAAAGCGATTGTCATGTCTGATTTTGGCGGTAAGGTCGTAGCCGTTAAGATTGGGCATCTCGATGTCCGTGATTACCAAGGCTACTTTCTCCCCATGCTCCTGGAGTAGATTCCAGGCGATCATTCCGTCTTCGGCCGCGATAACGTTGTAGCCTACATCTTCAATGAAATCCTTAATCTGGTTGCGGAAAAAATTGGAGTCCTCTGCATATAAAACGGTGGGTGCCTCGCCGTCGAGTGTCGTAACCATCTTGTGTCCGGAAAACCATTCCGGATTCAGAGCCTGAACAAAGCCGAAGATGTCTACCAATAAGGTGGTGTGGTTGCCGATAATGACAGAACCTAAAATACCCGGCTGTTTGAGGGTGCTGCCGTCAACTTCAGCGGATATTTCTGTAGCGTCCACAGGGCCCATGGCCAAAAGACCGATTTCTTTATCGGCAAGAGTAAAAACAATGACCAAAAGGTCTTCTTTATTCGCAAGTGGTTTGACCTGAGCGACTTCATCAATGGCAAACAAAGGAAGACTTCTGCCGCGATATTGCATTACCCGTTTGCCGCCCACTTCTTCGATGGCTGTTTTTTTGATCTTCTCGATACGCTCTACCAGGTTTAAAGCAACGGCAAATTGTTCGTTTTCAGCGCTTCTAAATACCAGCAGGGACTGCTTGTCTTTGTTTGCCTTGATGGCGGCATCATCGGTTTCCTTGGAAACTTTCACGGCCCTGTCAGTACCTTCCAGGGAAATCAGTCCTGCCATCCTCGCTATATTGCCCACATCCAGTATAATTGCCACACGGCCGTCACCCATAATGGTGGCTCCGGCGTATCCCTTACAGTGCTTGAGATGACGTCCCAGCGGTTTGACGACGATTTCTTCGGAATCATTCAGCCTGTCGACGACCAATCCGTATTTCATGGCACCTGTAGTAACGACTACGATGTGGAGTGCACTGGCAGCATGATAGCGCCGGTCTTGCGGGCTGCGAGCCTGGTGTTGCGGGTTTTGGATTTCGAGTTTCGAGTCTTTAGTTTTGGGTTGATCTTCGTCAAATAGGGGGCTCTTATGAGATCTTCGGTCGGCGATACTATCCCGCCGGTCGCTTTTCAACTCTTGCTTATCAGAGTCGAAATAAGTGCGTTCAACATTGATAGTATCAGCAAGGTGTATCAGGGGAAGAAGATCCCCGCGCAACCTGACGACTTCAGCATCTCCGACTATCTCTATTTTATCTTTGATCTGGCCGGCAGGAATTCTGAGCAGTTCTTCCAGATTGACCTGGGGGATGGCATAACGCTCTCCTCCGGTAACAATGATTTGACAGGGGATAATGGCCAATGTCAGAGGAAGCTTTATCCGAATCGTTGTTCCCTTCCCGAGTTCAGAGTCGATGTCCACAACCCCGCCCAGTTTGTCCAGATTGGTCTTGACAACATCCATGCCAACTCCACGGCCGGAGACATCGGTCACCTTTTCCGCGGTGGAAAAGCCGGGCATAAAAATCAGATTTATCTTTTCTTTTTCCGACATCATTTTGGCCTGATCGTCAGTTATCAGGCCCTTGGCCACGGCCGCTATCGCCAATTTGTTGCCATCAAGCCCCTTGCCGTCGTCGGAGATGGCGACATTGACCTGTCCTGCTTCGTGGTATGCTTTTAAAAAAATTCTGCCGCTGGTATCTTTTCCCGCCTTCCGACGGTCATCAGGCATTTCGATACCGTGATCCACGGCATTTCGAACCAGGTGGGTCAGTGGGTCACCGATGGCTTCTATAATAGTTTTATCCAGCTCAACCTCTTTGCCTTCCAGGGATAACTCTACCTGCTTGTCCAGGTTCCTGGCCAAATTGCGTACCACACGAGGGAATTTATTGAAAACATTTCCGATAGACTGCATCCGGGTCAGCATGATGGCCTCTTGCAGTTCAGAGGTGATCAGATCTATCCTCTGAATTGCAATTTCCGGGGTATGGTGTTCGTTTGAGCTTATTGACTGGATTAGTTGGTTGCGACACAATACCAGTTCGCCTGCCAGCGTCATGAGCGAATCGAGCAGGCTTATGTTGACTCTGAGACTCGACTCGACGGCTACTGATTTCTTTTGCTGCTGCGTTTCCACACCGGCTGTTTGGAATGAGGATTCTGTCAGAATAGATGATTGCTCTTGAGTTTCTTCAATGAAATCATCTTTTGCAGTTGTCATGGCCTCTTCTGTTGCAGATTCAAGAGATTCTTCTAAAACTTTTTGTTCTACAGATTTTACGCTCATGTCGTCAGCAAGTTCGTAAATGGATTGTTCATTGATCTCAAGCAGTGCATTTATATCATTTGGTTGCAGGACCGTGGCGAAAAGAGCTATCAAGGGCAACTGATCGGGCAGGCCTTCCTGGTCCAGGGCCCCAACGGCGTCTACATCTAGCCGGCGGCCCAGAATCTCACCGCATTCTTGAATTTCATCCAAAAAACCCTGAGGCGTTTTGCCTTTCAGATGAACGTCTTGAATTAAGTCTATTTCGAGCAGGCAAATATATTTTCCTTCTTTCCAGGAACTTGAAATTTCGTCTGCGGCCACGGTAAGGCCGTGTTTCCCATCAGGAAACGTAATGTCAATCATTTCAAAGGCAGGCGTTTTTTCTTCTTCAAGCAGCGAAGCTTTGTTGATGGCACTCAAGGCTTCAATGTGTTCAGATATGTCGACTTCATTACTGGTATTGATATTGTTGATCAGATCCCTGAGGGTATCGGAGGCCAGTAGCAGAATGTTGATGCTTCCCGGATCGGGGGTTAGTTCGCTACTTCTAAACTTGCCCAGAATATTTTCCATTTCATGGGTCAGGTTTTTTATATTGGTAAGCCCCATAAAACCAGCCCCCCCTTTAATGGAATGAGCGGTGCGATATACTTTGTTGATCAGTTCTTTGTCTAAATTCACTCCGGCTCCTTCAATGGCTAAAAAGTCATTTTCAATATTGGCCAGGTGTTCTAAAGACTCTTGGATAAAAATCTGTATGGTGTCGTCGTCATTTTCTATACTCATGTTGACTCCTATTTGAATCGACTTGAAAATTCCTGCAATTTCGCTGTGGCTTAACGGTCCCGCTTTGGCAGGGTTCGACTGTAAGGGATTTTGCGTGTTGCATTTGCCTGCTATTGAAGTTCAAAATGTTGATCCAGCTGTATGGTTCCAAACAAGTTTAAAAACTCATCTGAAACGTTTTTCAGTGTCAATTTCCCACCAGCGTTCTTTAGCGTGTTGTGAGCGGCAATGATGACGCTCAAACCCACAGGGTCGATTTTCTTTACCCCTGCAAAGTCTAAAGTGAGGTTCACAGTACCCTGTGCCGTTGTTTTATGCAGTTTTTTCTTTAAGCTATCTGCTTTAGGGGCGGTGATATCTTTGCCGGGTTTGATAATTTTTTTCGCCGGTTTTTCCCTTGTTTTTGTCATTGGAGCCTCTTGTTTCATAATGGTTTAACGTCTTGAACAATTTGCCATGTGAGGTTACGTTCAAGCGCGCGCGAGCGGTTAGCTTGCGTTTTGCTCAAGCCATTTATCAACATCTTTCTTTTTAAACTTCCAGAGACGTCCAAGGCGGTAGGCTGGCAGCCCCTTGGTCTCGATCCACTTGTAGACCGTGTCTCGGCTGAGGCCAAGGTATTGACATATTTCTTCGACAGACAATAGACGCTCTTTGATCATATTCAATTCCTTTAATTGTGATGAATTCGCAAAAAAAATAAAATTTTGTAACCGTTCACGGGTTCAACGGTTCAGGGTTCAGAGGTTCAACGAATAAAGACAACGTTGAACCCCACCAGTGGCGGGAAACCTGTGAACGCATACAGATAAAGTTACTAAGTAAATATCCTAGCCCAGAGAGCCAGGCTTTGGGTTACCCTTGGAAGGGGCTGTTTTCCTGCAAGTTAAAATAAGGTTG
>JABMQM010000507.1 GCA_013203195.1 Desulfobacteraceae bacterium
ACCGAGCTGCTGGCGGAACGCACAGGATCCAAGGTGTTTGTCATGATGCTTGCCGGCAGCCGGCTTCGTGTAGTTCTAGTGACCATACATATTCCTTTGAAAAGTGTCCCTGCTGTACTTTCAAAGGAACGAATCATTCAAACCATAAGAATTACCGGCCGCGCTCTATCTGATCGTTTTGGGTGTCAAGATCCCCGTCTAGCCGTAGCCGGACTGAATCCCCATGCAGGTGAAGAAGGAATGTTCGGCGACGAAGAAATAAATATCATTGCCCCAGCCGTCCAGCAAGCCCGCAGCGAAGGCTTTAACGTTGCCGGCCCTTCTCCACCGGACACTATATTTTATCGTGCGGTAGAAGGTCACTATGACGCAGTGGTATGCATGTATCATGACCAGGGCTTGATTCCGTTCAAATTGATCCATTTTACCGATGGAGTCAATACAACGCTGGGACTTCCAATAATAAGAACCTCTGTTGACCATGGCACAGCTTATGATATTGCCGGTACCGGCAGGGCGGACCCGGGCAGCCTTGTTGCCGCCATAAACATGGCCGCCCAACAGGCCGTATATGCTTTCCAAAAAGCGAAAGACTAATGTAGGGTAATAACTGCGATTTATGAAATCGGATAAAATTATTATAAGCGGCGCCAGACAGCATAATCTGAAAAACATTAATGTTACCATCCGCCGCAACAAGCTTGTGGTTATCACCGGTTTGTCAGGTTCCGGAAAATCGACCTTAGCCTTTGACACCCTCTATGCCGAGGGTCAACGCCGATATGTAGAATCGCTTTCCTCTTATGCGCGTCAGTTTTTAGAACGTATGGAAAAGCCGGATGTCGACCTGATCGAAGGCCTCTCTCCAGCCATCGCCATTCAACAGAAAGCCGCCAGTCACAATCCCCGTTCAACTGTGGGAACCGTTACTGAAATCTATGATTATCTGCGTCTCCTTTTCGCCAGAGCGGGCACATCCTACTGTTATCAATGCGGCCAGCCGATTTCATCTCAGTCAATCGATCAGATTGTCGACAAGGTAATGTCTCTGCCCGACGGTTCCAGGATCATTATTTTATCACCTATTATTACGGCCCAAAAAGGAACTCATGAAAAACACCTGAAGCTGCTTAAAAAGGATGGCTTTGCCCGGGTCCGCATAGATGGTGAAATCTTGGAAATTGATGAAATCGGCAAGCTTGATAAAAACAAGAAGCATACCATTGACGTGGTTGTAGATCGTTTAATCGTAAAAAAAAGGATTGAAAATCGACTTGCCGACTCTTTGGAGCTGGCCATGTCTCTGTCAGACGGTCTCGTCACTGTGGATGTCCCGGGCGGACAACCGGTCCTTTTTAGTGAGAAATCAGCATGTATCACATGTGGTATCAGCTATCCCGATTTTACTCCTGCAAGCTTTTCGTTCAACTCGCCCCAGGGAGCATGCCCAAAATGTGACGGGTTGGGTTCATCCACAGAATTTGATCCTGACCTTATCATTCCAAACCGTGAGCTCTCATTAAGAGAAGGAGCTGTTGCAGTTTGGGCTCACAGAAACACCATGCATTTTTTTGAGTTTTTAGACGCTCTGACAGAACACTATGGCGTTGATATATACACACCTTATAAGGATCTTCCGAACCACTTTAAAAAGATCCTCTTATATGGCTCAAAAAATGAGCGCATTACTTTCTATTTTGAACGCAGCAGTCGCCGTTATACTTATAAAAAACGCTTTGAAGGCATTATGCCAAACCTTCAGCGACGTTACCTGGAAACAGAATCATACCAATCCAGGGAGGAAATTAAGCGTTATATGAATTTTCGACCTTGTACGGAATGCGCAGGTACCAAACTAAACAAAGCCAGCAGGTCTGTAAAAATAGATAATCTGGCCATATTCGAAATTACGGCGCTTTCAGTAGCAAAAGCGCGCAGTTTTTTTAAAGAAATGAATCTGAGCGGCAAAAAAGCGATCATTGCCAAAAGAATTTTTAAAGAAATCAATGATCGTCTCGGCTTTCTTGAAAATGTCGGGCTTTCTTATCTTACCTTAGACAGGCAGGCATATACTCTTTCCGGTGGTGAGAGTCAGCGCATACGTCTTGCGACCCAAATCGGTTCTAAGCTGACCGGAGTTCTATACGTTCTGGATGAACCGAGCATTGGACTGCATCAGAGAGATAACCTGCGCCTATTAGCAACATTAAAGCAAATGCGTGATCTTGGCAATACGGTGCTGGTTGTTGAACATGATGAAGAGACCATAAGAGCTTCCGATCAGGTCATCGACATGGGACCCGGTGCCGGGGTGAAAGGTGGGCAGATAGTATTTTCTGGAACGCCTGAAGCGCTTCTTGAAGAAGACCGGTCATTGACCGGCAAATATCTTTCAGGTAAAAAGCGCATCGAAATTCCATCTAATCGTCGCCGCGGGCAGGGGAAGAAACTAATCATCGCAGGAGCCTCGCAAAATAACCTCAAAAAAATCGACGTGGAGTTTCCCCTTGGCTGTTTCACCTGCGTCACCGGCGTATCAGGCTCCGGAAAATCTACACTCGTTTTGGAAACTCTTTATAATGTACTTTCCCAGAGGCTTTATCATGCCAGAATTCAGGCGGGCACCCATGACCATATCCTTGGACTCGAGTATATTGATAAGGTGATACATATTGACCAGTCTCCCATTGGAAGAACACCCCGCAGCAATCCTGGAACGTATACCGGTGTATTTACATATATCAGGGAGCTTTTTTCCAGAACCGCCGAAGCCCGTATGCGGGGTTACAAACCCGGACGGTTCAGTTTCAATGTAAAAGGCGGAAGATGTGAAGCCTGCAGAGGCGACGGAATTATTAAGATAGAAATGCATTTTCTACCGGATGTTTATGTTACCTGCGATGTCTGTCGCGGCAAAAGATACAACCGTGAAAGCCTTGAGATCAGATATAAGGGGAAAAACATTGCCAACGTCCTCGATATGACCGTAAATCAGACGCTGGACTTCTTTGGAAAGATCCATAAGATTAGGCAAAAACTTCAAACCCTGGTCGATGTAGGTTTGGGATACATCCAGATCGGCCAATCGGCCACAACTCTTTCCGGCGGCGAGGCTCAGCGGGTTAAGCTATCACGGGAGCTGAGCAAAAAAAGCACGGGGAAAACCGTCTACATCCTTGATGAGCCGACTACGGGTCTCCATACGGACGACATCCGCAGACTTCTTAATGTGCTGAACCGGTTTGTTGAAACGGGGAATACGGTTATCGTGATCGAACACAATTTGGACGTTATCAAAACCGCCGACCACATCATCGATCTGGGTCCTGAAGGTGGAGATGGCGGCGGCGGCATTGTCGCCTGCGGCACCCCGGAAGAGATCGCAACCGTCAAGCAGTCCTACACCGGGCAGTTTTTAAAAAAAGTCTTGCCTTAAAATAAAACAGGGCCGCGCCCTTTTACGGGTACAGCCCTGCTTTTGCTTACTTATAGATTTACTTGGTAAACAACTTGGCAATCGCCTCTGCCTGCGGATGCGCATAAATAAGAATCAGAGCAACAACCAACGCGTAAATACACAGCGATTCGATCATCGCCAGACCGATCAGCATGGTAACCGTTACTTTGCCCGAAGATTCGGGATTCCTGGCAATGCCTTCGACGGCAGACTTCAGACCAAGTCCTTGCCCAATACCACACCCAAAGGCGGCAATTGCAATCCCGAAACCAGCCGCAGTTACGCTAGCAATGAAAAACTGTAATGCTTGTGCTTCCATACTCTACTCTCCTCTCCTCTTTTTAGATTTTTAATGGGCTTCTTCCCTTTCTCCCATTATTAACAAATAAGCAAAGTTTTTGCTTCTTTTATTATATATGATGAATTCGCAAGAAGTCGTTCTGTGACTTTTCGCAGGCTCATCACCGTTTAATCAGTGGGCATGTTCCATGGCACCGGCAAAGTACATGATTGAAAGTAAAAAGAAAACAAAAGCCTGTACCAGGGCAACAAAAATACCTAAGGCCATGATGGGCAGCGGAGCAAAAAAGGCACCGGCCAGACCGAAAAGGATCATTAACACCAGTTCATGACCCATCATGTTGCCAAACAACCGAAATGTCAGTGACAAAACCCGTGCCACATGGCCGATGAGTTCTATGGG
>JABMQM010000508.1 GCA_013203195.1 Desulfobacteraceae bacterium
AACGCCGCGCTCTCCCAACTGAGCTACATCCCCACTAAATTATTTAATTATGGTAACATATCAAATTGCAAACCGTCGGTCAATTTATAAAATGATTATTGAAAAGGTTTGTATTTTTGTGCTTTAAATAATATCGTGTTACGATTTTATATGGAGGAGATTTATGACACACAAGATTATATTAAATGACGCGTTTAAGCGTTTTACCCTGGATCAAGACAAGATACTGCCCCCCGAGGAAACGATTCGGCGTTTCAAGGAAAAACTAAAAAAAGTGGACTTAGATATCTTAGAAGAAATCATCAGGATTGACAACGGCAGATTGGATATACCTATCTATTTCAGCAGCTGCGGCCGAGATGCACTTGCGGTTATCGGCACCAAAAAACAGATGGGGAAAGGCGCCACTCCCCTGCAGGCTGAAGCAAGCGCTGTCATGGAGCTGGCCGAAAGGTTCAGTTTTTTTAGTTTCTGCAAAAATTCTGATAATTTTTTTGTTGATACATACCGCAACCTGCGAAACAGAGCCATCCCCTTTGAAATGATCGCCCAATCGGTCCACGATGACAGTGAAGATCTCGATGCCAGCAAAAAAGTCTTTGAAAACATTCCCTTAAAATGGACCAAGGCGTTTAACTTGACCCTTAATCAAGAGGTTCTAATTCCTTTTAACTGGTTTTACACTATTAACGAATTCAACGGCCCTTCGGCCGGAAACTGCATTGAGGAGGCGCTGCTTCAAGGTATTTGTGAAATTGTGGAACGGCACGTATCATCCGTAGTCAACCACAACCAGCTGAAAGTGCCTGCCGTTAATCCCGATTCAGCCACAGATCCAATGGTTGTTGAAATGATAAAAAAATATCGCCGTGCCGGTATAAAGCTCTATCTCTCGGATTTTTCCCTTGATACGGGTATTCCCTCGGTAGGGGTTTTGGCTTACGATCCGGCGAACTTTCCGGAAAAAAGCGAAATCGTCTGGACTGCGGGGACAACCCCTGATCCTGAAAAGGCTTTGAGCAGGGCTCTTACAGAAGTTGCACAGCTGGCCGGTGATTTTAACACCAGTTCCAACTATGTAGCCAGCGGTCTTCCCAAGTTTTCGTCCATAGATCAAGCCGATTTTATCATCAATCCGGGAAAACAAGTCGATATTGGGTCCCTGCCACAACTTGCAGACGATAATATTAAAGTCGAAATTCAAAACTGTTTATCTGCTCTGGCAAATAAAAATATGGAAGTTATTGTAGTAAACACCATGCATCCTTTGCTTGAAATACCGGCCTTCTACACCATTATTCCAGGAGCCCATTTCAGAGAACGGGCTTTGGGAACCAGTGTGGGGATGTTTTCGGCCAAGCTTATCACTGAAAACCAAAATCCCGCAGATGCTATTGGCGAGCTCGAAAAGATCGAAAAGATAATACCCGGCAAGTATTATATCAAATTTTATTTAGGCTACTGCCACCTTGCATTGAACAATTCTGAAACAGCGCTTGAGCATTTCACACGGGCGTTAGACATGCATCCGACCCAAGAGGACATTGTCAGCATTTACTCTTATATGGGGGTCTGTCTCAAAGATATGGGAAAATACCGTAAAGCGCTTGCGCTGTTAAAAAAAGCGGAAAGCTACGATAGAGAAAGGACGGATATTTACAATTTAATGGGATTCAGCCATTTCAAACTCAAAGAGCATGAAAAGGCCATTGCCTGTTTTAAGAAAGTTCTTCAGCTTAACCCCAGTTCAGCCATTGATTATGCCAACATTGGATCAAATTATCGTGAGATGGGCGATAAAGAAAAAGCCGTTCGATATTATGAAATGGCTTTGGCTCTTGATCCCGGAATAGAATTCGCCCAAGACAATCTGGGAAAACTACTTTCGTGAAAATTTAAAATCTGTGTTTTTCTTAAAAGAAATTAGGGCATAATCACGAAAACACGAAATTGGGAAAGCACGAAATGCAAAAATTTTTCGTGTTTTCGTTTTTTCGTGTTTTCGTGATAAAAATATTTTGATTTTGGCTTTTCCGTTTATGAGATTAGACTCAGACAGGTCTTTTCCCCTGCAATTCCTTGGCAAGGCTGGTATAGTCTGTTGAGCCGTAGCTGCTCTGCCTGAAGAA
>JABMQM010000509.1 GCA_013203195.1 Desulfobacteraceae bacterium
GTCGCAGAGTTAAATATTATTTCTTTTGCCGATGACCCCGCTTGTAGCGGGCCAGGGGCGCCGGCAAAAGAAAAAGAATCAATCGCTGCGCGATATTGTGGGTCTGTAAATGCCCGCAGGGCATGTTTCTTATTGTTTTCCGTCCTCTCAACGGAAAACAATAAAATAGATAAACTCTGCGTTCTTTGCGGCTCTGCGGTGAACAATAAACTTTAAATATTAAAAAAGATTTTCAGAACCTTTAAGAATAGGGCGGAACCCGTAACTCGCAACCCGCAACCCGCAACTCGAAAGATGATATACCTAATAAGCCTGACAGTCTTTTCAGCGGTGATCATCACCCTGGTAGCCATGCTTCTGGTCGTAGAAGCCAGAGTAGTCCCTAAAGGTGAGCGCAGGATAGTGATCAACGCTGACGAGGAAAAGAGCATCAGGGTTCCCGGCAACAACACTTTACTTTCAGCCCTGGTGAACAATGCCATCTTTCTGCCGTCGGCCTGCGGCGGCAAGGGGACTTGCGGCACCTGCAAGTGTGTTGTGGAGGAGGGCGGAGGCGATATTCTGCCCACGGAATTGATCCATGTCAGCCGCAAAGAACGCCTTGAAAACGTACGCCTTGCCTGTCAGCTCAAGGTCAAGGAGGATTTAAAAATTGGCATCCCCGCGGAGATCTTCAGCATCAGAAAATACAACGCCGTCGTGGTGTCCAACCAAAACGTGGCCACTTTTATTAAAGAGTTGGTGCTGCAGCTTGATCCCGGAGAGCAGCTCGATTTCAAGGCCGGAGCCTATATCCAGATCGACATTCCCGAGTATGAAATCTCTTTCAAGGATTTTTGTATTGCCGATCGCTTCCGCTCTACCTGGGAACAGTTCAACCTCCGGGGCCTGCGGGCCGCGGCCGAAGAGCCCGTATTTCGGGCTTATTCTTTAGCCAATCCGCCGTCGGAAAAAAGCAGGCTGATGTTTACTATCCGTATCGCTACACCGCCGCCCGGCACCACGGACATTCCCCCGGGCATCGGCTCTTCCTATGTTTTCAGCCTCAACCCCGGTGACCGTGTCGTTCTCAGCGGTCCCTACGGCGATTTTTTTGTTAAGGATACCGTGCGGGAGATGTGTTTTATCGGCGGCGGCGCCGGCATGGCTCCCATGCGGTGTCATATCTTTCACCAGCTTTTAGAAGTGAAAACCAAACGCAAGATGACCTTCTGGTACGGCGCCCGCTCCCGGCAGGAGATGTTCTACCACGAAGAGTTTAAAGAACTCGCTGAAAAATACGAAAATTTTTCCTATTGCGTCGCCCTGTCCGAGCCGTTGCCCCAAGATAACTGGGACGGCCGCACCGGTTTTATCCACCAGTGCGCCTACGGCGAATACCTTGCCGGCCATAAAGACCCCACCGAGATCGAATACTACCTGTGCGGTCCGCCCATGATGATTGATTCGGTTATGAAGATGCTAGATGGTCTGGGCGTTGAGCCCGAGATGATAGCATTTGATGATTTCGGCTGAGCTCTGTCGATGCCCGCTCTGAAGTGCCTTGTTCCTGAGTCGCTCAAGCTCGTGAGAAAACCGGGCTGGTCTTAATATTTCATTCAGACAGGACCGCCAGGATATCCAGCATCAAGCATCAAGCATCAAGCATCCAAGTATCCCGCATAAAGGCTCCCCGAGCCCGCAATAAGTTGCTATCGGGATTCCCGCAATATGGTACTAACGGGAACCCTGCCTATTGGATATACGGGCTTCCCAACAATACCTGTTCGATGCTATAAATTGGTATTGACCTTGCCCGTCCAATGTATTACTATTACCAGTAATACTTAGTACTGGAGGTCACATCATGAGAGTAACCACAAAAGGTCAAGTCACAATTCCCCAGCACATTCGCGAAAAATTAGGGATAACCCCGGCAACGGAAGTTGATTTCGTTGAGGAAGAAGGTCGCGTCTTTTTAGTGAAATTAAAAGGGACAAAAGCTGCGACCCGTAAATTTGCAAAATTACGTGGCGTTGCAAATGTCAAAATGACGACAGATGAGATTATGGCATTAACGAGGGCGGATAAATGAAGGGCCTTCTCGTTGACTCAAACGTTATTTTAGACATTTTCCTTGATGATCCTGATTGGGCTGATTGGTCTGAAGCGGCATTGGCAAATTATAGCGCTTACACAACGCTCTATATTAACTCAATAGTGTACACTGAAGTCTCTGTTGGTTTTGGAAAGATTGAGGAATTGGAGTCAGCCCTCCATAAAGGCGGATTCCAGATGTTAGAAATTCCTAAAGAAGCTTTGTTTCTGGCTGGTAAAGCTTATCTGAAGTATAGAGAGAATAAAGGAATCAAGATATCTCCTTTACCCGATTTCTATATTGGAGCACAAGCCGCGGTGCTTGGCCTGGACTTAATTACACGAGATATAACCAGATACCAAACCTATTTTCCAACAGTCAGGCTGATCTGCCCAGAGCGACCATAGGGCCGCATCAAGGCTTCCCGAGCCGCTCCTCAAGCCCCATGTACTTGCGGGGCGCTCCTCAAGTCCATCTTCGGACGCTCCTCAAGCCCTCCCTTGCGGGGCGCTCCTCCCCCAGCGCCACAGGCGCTGCGACCGAATACCTGTTATGCCCGCATTCAAAAGCAATCCGCTTGACATATTACGTCGCACGTAATACCCTTTGCGTATGACAAAATCATTTGCCTGCCGAGACACTGAAAAGCTGTTCAACGATCAGCGCGTCCGCCGCTTTCAATCTTTTGAACGGCAGGCAAGAAAAAGGCTAATGGTTCTTCATGCCGCTCCGGGTCTGGAAGCTTTAATGCTTAATCCGGGGAATAAATTCCATGCTCTAAAGGGAGATAAGAAGGGGCAATTCGCTATCAGTATTAACGAACAATGGTGTGTATGCTTTGAGTGGCATGATGGTAATGTATTTAATGTTGGAATTGTCGATTATCATTGAGGTATTGATATGAGTGCTAAAAAACTTCTTGATCCGATTACGCCTGGTGAAGTCCTGCGTGAAGATTTCATGGAACCATTAGGTATCAGTATAAACCAGCTTTCACGTGATCTTTCTGTCCCTCCCAATCGGATCAGCGAAATTGTCAACGGGAAAAGATCCATCACTGCCGACACGGCGTTGAGACTACAGCGCTATTTTGGGATTGAGGCTCAGTTTTGGCTGAATTTGCAGACTGAATATGATTTGAGAATGATGAAGCGTAAAGTATGGTCTGATATCGAGCGAAGAATTATTCCAGTTAAAACCACAGAGACAGGATTTGAGCATACTACCGGGGTATAACCAATCGGATGAAGCAGACCGGAGAAGCCGTGGCATTTTTTGCAATATTCGTGCAGCGATGACATCATATGTTCGATCAGGTCGATCGAACATATAAACGCCTGCGTGCGAGGGCGTAGCGTAGCGAAGATCCCGTGTCTGTCTGTGGCCAATAAAATCTTTGCGGCTTGGCGCTTTGGCGTGTTGGAGCATAGCGGAAATCCCGCTGAAAGCGGGGAAACTAACCCGTATCCCTTGGCACGGCGAAGCACTGCGTAGACGGCAGCA
>JABMQM010000510.1 GCA_013203195.1 Desulfobacteraceae bacterium
TTGCATGCTAACAAATATCGTTCGTTTACGCAAGGTGATCATCCTGCATCCGGTTAGTGCATTTTTCATGCAGACAAGGTAAAAAGAATTTGACTTTGCTCCGAATTCTCGTTATTTAACTTAGTTTTAATTTGCTCTAACGTCACACAAACCATATGGCTGATATTTAACAAGAGGCGTGCTATATGATCAAGCTTGATTTTGAAAAAATCGGCGGCCTGGTACCTGCTGTGGTCCAGGATTATCAAACCGGCGAGGTGTTAATGCTGGCCTTTATGAATGAAGAAGCCTGGCGCGCGACGCTCTCCAGCGGTCAGGCCACTTATTACAGCCGCAGCCGGCAGACATTATGGGTCAAAGGCGAAACATCGGGAAACCTGCAACTTGTCAAAGAAATCAGGGTTGACTGTGATGATGATACTGTTTTGCTTAAAGTTGAACAGCTTGGTGGTGCGGCCTGTCACACCGGATACAAAAGCTGTTTTTTTAAACAGATCGAAAATGGAGCTGTCAAAATCACCGCCAAGCCGGTCTTTGACCCCGAGGAGGTATATAAAAAATGACAAAACTGTTAAAACTGGGAATTCCCAAAGGAAGCCTGCAAAACGCAACCATTGATCTGTTCCGGCGCAGCGGATGGAAAATTAACGTCAACGGCAGAAGCTATTTCCCGGAAATCAACGACGAGACTATTGAATGCGCCATCTGCAGAGCCCAAGAGATGTCCTGTCATGTAGAGAACGGCGCCCTGGATGCCGGTCTGACCGGCAAGGACTGGATCGCGGAAAACAAATCCAATGTACACGTGGTAACCGATCTTGTCTATTCCAAGGTCAGCGCACGACCGGCCCGCTGGGTCCTGGCGGTTACCTACGATTCGCCCATCAAAAAGCTTGAGGATCTGGAAGGAAAAAAGATATCCACGGAGCTGGTAGAATTTACTAAAGAGTACTTTGCCGAACGCAAGATTAACGTTGTTGTTGAGTTCTCGTGGGGGGCCACCGAAGCCAAGGTTGTCTCCGGCCTTGCAGATGCCATCGTGGAAGTTACGGAAACCGAAAGCACTATTAGGGCCCATGGGTTGAGAATTGTCCATGAATTGATGCAGACCAATACCCAGCTAATCGCCAACCACGCTGCCTGGGAAAATCCTGCAAAAAAAGCCAAGCTAGAACAGATTGCGCTTTTGCTTAAGGGCGCTCTTTTGGCTGAAAAACTGGTCGGCTTGAAAATGAATGTTCCTGAAAAGCACCTGCAACAGATCGTGTCGTTGCTGCCGAGTCTTAATGCTCCTACGGTTGCCCCGCTTTATAACTCAAGCTGGTTTGCAATCGAAACCGTGGTAGAGTCAAATGTCGTCAGGGAGCTTATTCCTGAACTACTGAAAAACGGCGCTGAAGGCATTATTGAATATCCGCTCAACAAAGTGGTATAAAAATCAAGTTGCGAATTGCGGATCGTAGCGCAGCGTAGTTCCCGCCGAAGCCGGGGTTACAAAGGGTAGAGCAATGATTTCAAAACGAACGCAGGAAATGACCCCTTTTATTGTCATGGATGTTCTCGAAAGAGCCCATGAGATGGAACGCCAAGGCATCCATATCATTCATATGGAAGTGGGAGAGCCAGATTTTGATACGCCCCAGTGCATCAAGGACGCTGCTTGTCAGGCTTTAAACGACGGCCATACTCATTATACCCACAGCCTGGGCATTCTTGAACTGCGCCAAGCCATATGTGAACATTATTTTGACTCCTACAATGTTTCCGTGGATCCTGACCGGGTGGTGATATCGTCGGGGACTTCTCCGGCCATGTTCGTCATGTTTGCTGCGCTGTTGGAAAAAGGGGACCAGGTCATAATATCCGACCCTCATTATGCCTGCTATCCCAATTTCATTAAGTTTGTACAGGGCCGGCCCGTGACCGTGCCTGTCTATGAGGAAGACGGCTTTCAATACCGGCCTGAAGCTATTAAAGAGAAAATATCGCCAAAAACCAAAGCCATATTTATAAATTCCCCGTCTAACCCGACCGGCAACCTGTTGTCGGCAAACCGCATGCAGGCCATTGCCGACCTGGCCTTACAATCAGGCTTGCCGTACATCATCTCGGATGAAATATATCACGGCCTGGTTTACGAAGGCAAAGAACACTCTATTCTCGAGTTTACCGACAAGGCCTTTGTCTTTAACGGTTTTTCCAAGCTCTATGCCATGACAGGCTTAAGGCTTGGATACATGATTGCTCCCAGGCACTTTATCCGGCCCATCCAAAAGGTCCAGCAAAACTTCTTTATTTCCGCCAACGCCATGGTGCAGATGGCCGGCATTGCCGCCTTAAAGGAAGCCCATGACGATATTGCCAATATGAAGAAGATCTATAATGAGCGCCGAAAATACGTGGTGCGGCGGCTAAAGGCCATGGGACTGGGAATTACCGTAGAGCCCACGGGCGCTTTTTATGTCTTTGCCAATGCCAGGCACAAATCAAAAGATTCATATAAACTGGCCTTTGATATCCTGGAAAA
>JABMQM010000511.1 GCA_013203195.1 Desulfobacteraceae bacterium
CAGCCATGCGCCAGGGTTCCTTAATCGCAGCAGCGCTTCCGGGCATGGGAACATAGGCAAAATGAGCCGCACGGAAATATTTTTCCATGTCCACAACAAGGATTTCTCCTCCCCATATGTTCCCGTCGGCTCCATAGCCGGTTCCATCAAAAGCCAGTCCGATCACGGAGCCGTCGATCTGATTTTCCGCCATGGCACTGGCGATATGGGCATGGTGGTGTTGAACCTGGACTTTTTGAATATCATGTTGTTCTTGGGCATAGCGGGTGCTTAAATAATCCGGGTGCAGATCAAACGCAATAATTTCCGGCCGGATATCCAGTATCCGCTGCATATGCCGGATCGTCAACAGGAAAAAATCATAGGTTTCCAAGTTTTCAAGATCGCCGATGTGCTGGCTTACAAAGGCATTGTTGTCTTTGGTCAGGCAGATCGTATTTTTAAGTTCAGCCCCGCAAGCCAGGATAGACGGTATTTTTCTTTTCAAAAAAACAGGCACAGGAACATATCCCCTGGAACGCCGGATAAACCGTGTGGACCCGGCTGTTTTTCGGGCAATAGAATCATCACTGCGCAGATAGATGTCACGGTTATGAATCAAAAAATAATCCGCAATACCGGACAGCCGCATAAAGGCATCATCATTGTCGATGCATATCGGCTCTTCGCTCAGGTTGCCGCTGGTCATTACAAGCGCGGTAAATCCGTAGTTTAACAGAAGGTAATGCAAAGGTGTATACGGCAGCATAACGCCGAAATACAGGTTGCCGGGTGCCACTTGTTCTGAAATCGAATGCGGTTCTTTTTTTAGCACAAGTACGATGGGACGCTGTGGGGAAATCAGCAATTGTTCCTCTTCCGGTTGCAGTCGCGCAAATCTGAGAATACATTCAACATCATACGACATCAGCGCCAGGGGTTTTTCTTCCCGATGCTTTCGTCTTCTCAAAGCTTCAACCGCCTGACCATTTTCAGCGTCCACAGCCAGGTGAAAACCACCTAATCCCTTGAGGGCGACAATACACCCTTGCTTTAACAGCTTGGCCGTTTTTTCAAGCGGTTTATCAGTCTCCACCTTTTGACCGATATTGTCATAAAGCTCTATATGAGGTCCACACTCGGCGCAGGCATTAGGCTGGGCATGAAAACGTCTATTTGCAGGGTCATCGTATTCAGCCCGGCAGCCAGGGCACATTTTAAAGTGCTTCATGGAGGTTTTCGGCCGGTCATAGGGAATATCATTAATAATGGTATAGCGGGGCCCGCAGTTGGTGCAGTTAATGAAAGGGTACTCGAAGCGGCGATCAGAAAGATCAAAAAGTTCTCGCCGACAGTCATCACAGACCGAAACATCCGGCGATATCAGGGTTGCCATCACAGCCTGTTCCCTGCTCAAAACAATGGTAAAGTCCTTGAAACCTTTAAAAGGTTCGTCGTGAAGCGAGATCTCGGTGATATGGGCCAGGGGCGGACATTTTAGGGGAATATCTTTTGAAAACGATGCGATCTTCGTTGGAGGTCCTTCAATATGGACGGTAACACCTGCGGATGTATTGGCAACTTCTCCTTTCAGATTGTACTGGTTTGCAAGCTGGTAAATAAAGGGTCGGAAGCCTACTCCTTGTACGATCCCGTTTATCCGGACTCTTCTGGCAACACACTCTTCGGTCAATCGCTGTCAGTCCCCTCCTTGGGGTTGTCGAATGTCAACGAGGCTGCTTCTTTAAGGAGTTTTAAGGATTCTTGGGCATCTTCTTCGTTTAGCTTGTTGATAGCAAAACCGGCGTGAACAATAACGTAATCTCCTATCTTGGGATTTTCTATTAGGAGCAGGCTGGCTTCTCTCCGGACGCCGTCAACATCAATGGTGGCCACGTTGTCTTCTATTTTTACAATTTTCGATGGAATTGCTAAGCACATATTAGTTAACCTATATCAAATGTTACACCATCGTTCAACCAAAGAAGGTATATATAATAAAATCCATTTCTGCCGTTTAAAAAGCTGATTCTGGATACTGGATGCTTGATGCTGGTCGATGATCCCGTCTTTAGCGGGGATAAAAAAAGAATAACTTCCTTTTAAAATCCAGTATCCAGAGACCAGCATCCAGTATCATATCCATAAAGGCATTACCTGCTGCCGGATTCAGGATGATAAGAAGGGGTCACGTTTCTTTCGATTGAACCTTTACGCCAATTGCTCCCAGCTCGGCGACCACCATATCAACCAGGCGGCTTAGGTTCTGCTCGATTTCCCTCGAAAGCGTCAGGCCGGTTGTAAGCTGTTTGGGTTCCATTCCTAATAAAATAATGTTTTGGGGCAGGTTGTCGGAAATGGCGGCAAGTCCCATAACATCGGCCAGGCCGATCTGATGGGGAGAAGTTCTAGACCTGAAATACGTCGGAGGGTCGTCAATTCTAACTATGGTTCCCGGTTTGTTGTCGGCTTTAACGGCATCAACGATCAGAATATGGCTGCGCTCATCAAAGTAGGGCAGAAGTTCGAACCCGACTGTCCCGCCGTCCACGATCTCGACGTCATCAGAGCAATCATAACGGCGCTGAAGTTCTTCAACAGCCCTAACTCCGACACCTTCGTCAGACAGCAAAATGTTACCCAAACCGAGTACCAGTACATTTAAAAAAGATTGCCCGGAGTCGGCCGGGGATTGGGAGCCGGCCGACTCCGGGCAATTGTTGTTCGATGAGGTTGAGTTTGGACTCAAAACGCTTTAACTTTAACGATTTCTTTTTTATTCGGATTTACCATATGAATGGCACACGCCAGGCACGGGTCAAAAGAATGTATGGTTCGCAGTACCTCCAGCGGTTTTTCAGGATCGGCAATCGGGGTGCCGATCAGAGCCGCTTCATACGGCCCCTTGGCATCATCGCTGTTACGGGGGGCTGCATTCCAGGTTGATGGAACCACACACTGATAATTTTTAATTTTTCCATTTTCAATCACAACCCAGTGAGACAGCACGCCTCGCGGGGCTTCATGGAAGCCGAAACCTCTTTGCTCCCCTTTCGGAAATACCGGTTGGTTGAATGTCGATGTATCGCCTTTGCCGATATTATTAATTAACGCCTGCCACTGCGATACACAGGCGTCATGCATAACAGCGCAGCGAATAGCCCGTGCGGCAATTCTGCCGATAGTTGAATGCAGGGAATTGACAGATACCCTTGTGCTGGAGCCCAGCATGGACAAGACGGCGTTGATCGTATCCAGCGTTTTGGTGGCGTATTTCACCGTTGGTTTGTGACCGGCGGCAAACATGTTGAGCACATTGGCAAGGGGGCCCACCTGGGCGGGTTTGCCGTCAAAAGTCGGCGCCTTTACCCAGGAGTATTTGCCGTTAGTGTCATATTCGGTCATGTTGGGGACGGTCTCTTCCTCCCAGGGATGACGATTCCAGTCGCCCTCGTAATAGGAGTGTTTAATGCTCTCCTTGACGCCCTTTTCAAAGAGGTCGTCGTTGAAAGAGTTGATCGGCTGAAATTTGGATACGTCTCCGCCGGGAATATAACCGCCCGGGAGTTCAAATTTTGTTCCCTTGGTATCCAGCGGCATATCCGGGACACACAGATAGTTGGTGACCCCGGCCCCGATTGTGGTCCAGTCGGCGTAAATAGCACCGACGGCACAGGCATCCACCATGTACACATTCTTTATAAAATCGCCGATCTCATCGATCAGGGTTTTGACATAATAGAGGCGTTCCATGTTCAGGGCCGATTGGCTGTCAGGGTTAATAGCGTTGGCCACACCGCCGACCGCCAGGTTTTGAACGTGAGGTGTTTTGCTGCCTAAAATCGAAACTGCTTTGTTAATTTTGCGCTGATATTCCAGGGCCTGGAGATAGTGGGCCGCGGCCAGCAGGTTCACTTCCGGCGGCAGTTTCATGGCACTGTGTCCCCAATAGCCGCTGGCATAAACGCCCAGTTGACCTGAACCCACAAAAGTCTTGAGTCTGTCCTGGGCGGCTTTCATTTCATGCTGGCTGTTTTTGGGCCAGGTGGACAGCTTTTCCGCTAAACCGGCGGCGGCTTTGGGATCGGCCTTTAAGGCCGATACTATATCCACCCAGTCAAGGGCGCAAAGATGATAAAAATGCACGATGTGGTCAAACATGGCATGCGTTCCCATCATCAGGTTGCGGATATACTGAGCATTCAGGGGAACTTCCAGATTCAGCGCGTTCTCGATCGCCCGGACCGAGGCTATAGCATGAACAGTCGTTCAGACCCCGCAAATGCGCTGGGTAAAGATCCAGGCATCCCGGGGATCGCGGCCCTGCAGGATAACTTCAATGCCGCGCCACATGGTCCCGGATGACCAGGCATCTACCACCTTGCCATTTTCGACTTCACATTCAATTTTAAGATGACCTTCGATTCTGGTAATCGGATCGATTACAATTCTTTTAGACATGTAATGCCTCCTGGTATTGCAAATAAGTTAGGTTTAGGCTCGATGATATATAGGGAGTCTTTTGATAAACCATAAAAATGCCATTATCTCTATGGAGACGATTCCAACAGTTATTAAAATTTCTCCGGCTGCCGGAAAGTACGTCCAGCCGCCTCCCGGATTAAATCCGATAAGATAACAATTAAAACGGTACAAAGTACCCGCAAGAATAATGGAGATCGCCGAGAAAAAGAGTATACGGGAATTGTTACGACTGGCGGGCATAAAAAGAATGCACATGGGAACCAGCAGAAGCAGATTTTCCAGCAAAAACATGTTCCCCATTAGATCGCCTTTAAAGGCGAGGCCTAAATGTCCCCGGATAGCGACATCGGCGAAACGGATAATAAGATAGATTCCGAGCATCCATGGGAAAATCCCTGAAAGCTTGCTCAGCATGTGGCTCTCATCCGCTATTTTGTATCGCGAACTTGTGGCGCTTGCTTCGAAAATGACGATGGCAAACCCCATAAATATACATGAAATTAAAAACAGAAGCGGCAGCCAGGGTGTCCACCACAAGGGACTCAACTTACTGCCGGCTACTACCATCATGGTCCCCAGGGAAGATTGGTGCATGGTCGGCAGCAGGATACCCAAGGCGATGAAAATGAACATGATTTTTTCCAAAGACTTTTTGGCGCTGTCAGCCCCCATCTTTTGCAAAAACGCAGGCGTAAATTCAATCCACAGCACTGCAACGTAAGCACCAATACACAGGGCAACTTCCAACAGTACCGAGTTGGGGTTTGCGTACCAGGGCAAAAAGATGTTATACATCTGCCAATAGCGGCCCACATCGATGAACACCGCCAAACCTGCCAAAGAGTAGCCGAACAGGCTGGTCATCAGCGCCGGTCTAATCAACGGGTGATATTCTCCCTTGTTGAAAACATATATCAGCAGCGCTATGGCATAACCGCCACAACCAAAGGCGGTTCCCACAACCACATCAAAAGCGATCCATAGCCCCCAAGGATACCCGTCGCTCATATTGGTGACCGCACCAAGGCCGTACATAAATCGTTTGGCAAGCAAGAAAAGGGCGATTATAAAAAATAAGAGACAGAACAAGAACGTCGGTGTAAAAAGCCTTCCCCCTAATGGTCGTTCTTCTTTCATAAATCACTCCTTAAGGCCAAAGCCTGATCCG
>JABMQM010000049.1 GCA_013203195.1 Desulfobacteraceae bacterium
CAAGCCCTTTGCGGGTCTGCACAGGTGCAGATTTTTTCTTCTTAGTGTCTTTTTCTTTTTTACTCATCAGCAAATCAATGATTTTTAATAGTTCACCGCAAAGTCGCAGGGAACGCAGAGTAGATTTCTTTTTATTTAGACATGATTAACAGGACCTTCAGGATTTACTTATAATTTTCACAGTTTCTCCCGCTTTGCGGGACCCCGCAAGCGGGATCTTCGCTTCGCTCCAGCCCCGATGGCGGGATTTCCGCTGCGCTACGACAGGCGAAATAAACTGTGAAAGACTAATCCACCTAATAAAAAAGGGGTTTGCCCTAAGGCAAACCCCTTTTTTTCTGGGTCCCGCTTTAAGCGGGACTCAGGTACGCCGTAAACGGTAGTTCCTTTCCATCGTGAAGCGATAGCCGTCTTGGGTGCGACAGGATTTACATTCACGTTGCATTCGGTGCTTGGAAGTTGTAGATCAAGCTGAGTCATTGTAAGATTTAAACTGCTATAGCGTGGTTCAACCATCGGAACTTTAACAATATTATGATTTGCACCAACCCGGTTTTCTCACGAGCCTGAGCGACTCAGGAACAAGGCATTTCAGGCCGAAGGCGTAGTATTTTACTTCGAGGGATGCATAACGCAGTTCCTGTGTTGCTCAGGCTTGCCTTTGGTGAAGAATTTGTTTTTTAGTGGTACGATATTCATCAAAACAGAGTGGCTTTGATCAAAGGCACCCGAGTTTAATATAATCTCCTGATTTTAGGAAGTTATTTTTCGTTTTCAAAAACAAAATAAATTCTTCATGAGAAATGCGGGCTGACACATCCTCAGACTTTACCAAGGCTCCAAGTAAGACAATACGGTTGACAATTTCTTACCTGCGGTGTAATCTAAAGCTTGCTTTCAATTCTAATCACTAAGGTAAAAATATATGGAAACCATATCATCCAAGGTCACATCAAAAGGACAGGTTGTGATTCCCAAAAAATTGAGGGAAAAATATGGGAT
Organism: Desulfobacteraceae bacterium; assembly: GCA_013203195.1. GTDB lineage: Bacteria > Desulfobacterota > Desulfobacteria > Desulfobacterales > UBA11574 > Desulfatibia_A. The sequence continues at coordinate 1,003 of JABMQM010000049.1, forward strand.
ACGCTCGGCCACATCGATTCGCTGGATCGAAAATGAGCAAGGCATTTTGATGGTACCCGAGTCCGAGGATCCGATTATAGCGGCCCGAGGGATGTTGAAGGGTACTGGAATATTGAAAGCCTATTTGAAAGAAAAAAGACTCGAAAAACAAAGGGAGAACAAAAAATTTGCCAGGACCAAATAGTTTTGTCCTCGATAGTTTTGCTTTAATTGGATATTTCGAAAATGAATCCTTTTCTGATCAGATCCAGCATGCTCTCACTCAGGCAAAAAGTGGAACCTCTCGCTTATATTTTCATGCAATTCACATAGGTGAGGTTTACTATATTACATTGAGGGAACAAGGCAAGAGTTTGGCAGACTTAGCCTACTCCAGAATTAAAGCTTTGCCGATAAAGCTGATCGATCGCATCGATGAAGAACTTCTTCTGGCAGCTGCCGGTCTTAAAGCAAAACATCCTATTTCGTATGCAGATTCCTTTGCTGCGGCTTTGGCGATGATCAAAAACTGTCCCCTTATAACAGGAGACCCTGAATTCAGATCGCTTGAAAAACAAGGTATCATCAGCATCGAGTGGCTTATATAGACCCTAATTTATAATTCAATTTTATTTCTTATCGTATCAGAGAGTTGATCTATTAAATCAGGAAATGATTCAACTATTCTTAGAATGTCTGCCAAATCCTTTTGCCTTTTACTCATCCGCCTTTCGGTGTCGGAATAAGCCCAAATCTTGCCCTCGAGAACATCCTTAACATCAGCAACCTTCATATCATAACCCAAAACATTGTGGATTTTTGCTCTTGGAATAAATTTTGGCACTGGATTAAACCGATGCAGCCGCTATCTTAATCTTGGATAGCTCGTCTTTCATCCGCTGTTCTGCATGCCACAAATCGTATGCTTGCTGCATCCGCAACCAGAGTCCCGGCCCGTTCCCGGCAAATTTGCCAATCCTGAGTGCCATCTCAGTTGTGATTGGATGAGTACAGGCTAAGACGCGGTGCAACTGCTGACGAGAAACAACCATTCGCCTTGCAGCTTCGCTGACTGACAGCCCTAAGGCTGGAAGCAAGTCTTCACGCATAACCTCACCGGGATGAATCGGCGGACGTTTCAAAGGACGTTGGACCGTATACTCTGCCATGATATTACCTCAATGATATTGTTCAATTGCTCCACAAATAATAAAGGGGTTTGCCCAAAAGCAAACCCCTTTATTTAAGAGCGGCGAAGCCGCGTTATATAAAATCGCAAAGCGATTTTATTATTTCTTCTTGTTGAGCTCCTTTAAGACCA
>JABMQM010000512.1 GCA_013203195.1 Desulfobacteraceae bacterium
GGATGGAAGTTGAATCTGGATTGCCCTCTCAGCAATCCAGATCAAATCTCTGTGTCCTCTGTGTTCTCTGTGAGAGATCAAACTATCCTGTGCTCTCAATTGAGCGTTTCCATAATAAAGTAAAGGGTTATGGTTTGCACCATAACCCTTTGATTTTAATGCTGGTCGGGATGACTGGATTTGAACCAGCGACTTCTTGCTCCCGAAGCAAGCGCGCTACCAGGCTGCGCTACATCCCGACATAACCCGCATTTTTAATTTGCTTGTTGATAAATGTCAACCAGTTTCAATATATCTTATTGGCTTCTAGTTTCTAAATCGTAGAACCTGGTTGTTTTGCGGCAATTTTATTTTCATTGCCACTAAGGCACTAAGGCACAAAGAAAGAATAATAAATATAACCTTTGTGTCTTTGTGCCTTCGTGGCAAATATTAATTGGTTCCAATGTATTCGATTTGAGGTTAAATAAGAGGGTTTTTAAGGACGATAGTCTCCTCTCTTCCCGGACCCACGGAAATAATCTGTATCGGGGTTTCGGTTAGCTCTTCTATCCGGGTAAGATACGCTTTGGCATTTTTGGGAAGGTCTTCAAATTTGCGGATTTGTGTAATATCTTCCGTCCATCCAGGTAACGTTTCGTACACCGGTTTGCAGGCATCAAGCACCTTGAGGTTGGCCGGGAAATCACTAATAATCCGGCCGTCATATTCATAGCCGGTGCAGAGCTCGAGGGATGGTAAACCGTCTAAAACATCCAGTTTGGTTATCACGAGTCCTGTCAGGCTATTCAAGCGTATTGAATTGCGCAGCAGAACGATATCGAGCCAGCCGCAGCGGCGCCGACGTCCGGTTGTGGCGCCAAATTCAGCCCCTTTTTTCTGAAGCTTGTCACCGATTTCATCAAAAAGCTCGGTAGGGAAGGGACCGCGTCCCACCCGGGTGGTATAGGCCTTAACAATGCCGATGACATCAGTGATCTCTTTGGGACCGATACCGGCACCGCAGCAGGCATTACCGGCGACGGTGTTTGATGAAGTGACGAAAGGGTAGGTGCCGTGGTCAATATCAAGATGAGTCCCCTGGGCTCCCTCGAAAAGAACCTGTTTTCCCTTTTTGATGGCGCTGTAAATAAAGACCGAAATATTGGTAACATGGGGCGCAAGCCGTTTGGCATAACCTTGATACTGGTCGATCATACTTTGCGGATCTAAAGCTTCAGTTGCAAAAAAGTGTTCCAGAGAAAAATTTTTCTCTTTTAAAATGGAAGTTACCATTTCAGTGAAAACTTCAGGATCAATAAGTTCAGCGAATCGGATTCCTCTCCGGGACGCCTTGTCCTCATAGCACGGCCCGATCCCGCGACCTGTTGTACCGATTTTTTTGTCGCCTTTCATTTTTTCACGGGCGTGATCAAGCCGTTGATGATAGGGCATAATGACATGGGCTTTTTCGCTGATTTTAAGCATGCCAGGGCCGACATCAACGCCGCGGTTGCTTAAATTGTCGAGTTCTTCCACCAAAACTGCGGGATCTACCACCACCCCGTTGCCGATTATACAGGTTTTCTTCTGCAAAATACCGGAAGGAACCAGATGGCTGATAAACTGTTCGCCGGCGACAACCATGGTATGGCCGGCGTTGTTTCCTCCTTGAAATCTCACAACCAGATCGGCAAATTCTGCCAGAAGATCTACAATTTTACCTTTGCCTTCGTCTCCCCACTGGGTCCCGACTATTACTATGTTCGCCACGTATTACCCCTTTCGCCAATCAGAGCGGCATAGCCGCGTTTCATAAAATCGTACCACGATTTTATTCTTAAATCCTCCGGGTGCGAAAAAAATCCTGAAGCAGTGTTCGGCACTCATCCTGACATACACCGTGCAAAAGTTCCGGCTGATGATTCAAACGCTTATCGGTTGCAAAATTGTATAACGAACCGGCAGCTCCCCATTTGGGATCGTAAGTACCAAAAACCACCTTTGCCACGCGGGCGTGGACGATAGCTCCCATGCACATAATACAGGGCTCGACTGTAACATACAGGGTTGTGCTTAACAACCGGTAATTGGAAGCCTTTTGAGCCGCCTGGCGCAATACCATAATTTCCGCATGTGCGGTAGGATCAGCCAGGCTGATGGTCTGATTATGCGATCTGGAGAGTATATCTCCTGATTCGGCGACAAGTACAGCTCCTACCGGAACTTCGTCCTTTTGTCCAGCTTTTTTGGCCTCATCGAGTGCCAGCTTCATGAATTCTATGTGTTTCGTATCCATTGGATCAGATTAATAGAATCGTGAGGTGTAATCAAATGAAATATTCGGATTAGGTTATCATTGACATAATTGTGTTAATGGCTTAAGAACCAAGCAAAAAACAATTATATTAACATGCGCCCGTAGCTCAGCCCGGATAGAGCGCCGGACTACGAATCCGTAGGTCGCAGGTTCAAATCCTGCCGGGCGCGCCACAGAATAACAACAGGGAGATGGGCTTTTTCGATCCACTCCCTGTTTCCTTTAAGATGCCGGTAGGATACGGACCAAGTTCGCAGGTTGAGGCGCCAGCCGAAATCCCGCAGTAGGCGGGGTTCGAATCCTGCCGGGCGCACCACAAGCACACCATTCAGGGAGCGACTATACTAGTTGCTCCCTTTTTTATTTATTATAAAGTAGTTTTAAATTGCTAAATATTCAAGAGGTTATAGGTTGTCCGGCAAGTACTCTTCTCTAACTGGCGAAAAGACCTCTACAGCGATTGAATCCTCTATGATCTCAGCACTATGCTCAACATCTCCGGGAATGCTCCAGGAGTCTCCCGCTTCGGTCTCAAAAGTTTCCTCGCCGATGAAAAGCAGCATTCGACCTGAAACCAAGTATCCTGTCTGTTCATGCGGGTGGCTGTGTCTGGGTATTTTACTCTCTTTTTCCAGTCGGAATTCGGTTAAAAGCGTTTTTTCTCCAAAAACCAGAGTCTTAATCTTTATCCCTTCCAGCATCTGCTTGTAACCGCTACTATCGCTTTTGTGAAACATCGTGACCTCCCATCAAATAAAATGATTTTCAGGTTACCTACTCTATAGTATAGACTGTTATTCTTCAACCGCAAATATACAAGGTCTTGACACATCAATCTCTAATCTCTATTTTCTAATAATTTTAAAATTTGATAATACAAAAGTTCATTTTTGATGGTTTCGTGAAAAGTAAATTTATTCCTTTTTCGAACGTTTTAAGTATTTATAAATAAACCTAAAACCTAACACTTA
>JABMQM010000513.1 GCA_013203195.1 Desulfobacteraceae bacterium
ATACTGGACAACGGGCTAACCGGTTAACCGGCTACCCAGAAATAGTCACTTAATGAACTGTAATATTAACCCCTTTCAGTGGCAAACCAAAACCTGGTACTATGGGCCAGGATTCTTTACTTTAAAAGGGAACTCTGCTCCTTATATTTATCTTCGATCTGCTTTTTCACCTGCTGTGCCTCTTTCATAAGCTTTTCGGCATTTGTGTAAGGCATGGTCAAAGAAACCTTTAGGTTAATTTATGAATCAAAAAGCGGATTATAATGTTTTCTTGACTGTTACGAAGATCTCCTGCTGATCCCATTCGATATTGGCAAGGCTGTCTATATCTAAAGGTTGCCCGTTCAATTCGGCGGCGCGACATCCGGCCCGGAAAGAATCCAGTGCTTTCTGTAAAAAACCTTGCAGGTTCTTACCTTTTATCCAGACACCCTTTTCGAGAAACATGGGGCCCAGTTCCCGGGCCACCAGGTTGAAAAACTTCAGCACCAGCTCGCCTTCTGTAATATGCTCTGGAAGCAGCGTTTTCCCATGAGAAATTTGACTGCGCATGGACGCATAAGCCCCGCCACGGCGCAAGGTAGCCCCTGCCAGTCCGGGCAGAGCAGCAGACAAGGCCAGCGTGGCACCGCTTTTGACAACAGCGGTGTCGATGTTATCCACCGCTTTGCCGTCCAAAAAAATGGTTTGCAGCCTTTGTTCAATATAGTCGGCATTCAAACCGAGTTGCCGGTGTAATAGTTCCCGTATGGTGCATCCCACCCTGACTTTTGCTGTAAATCCCTGTGAGAGCAGCGCATAAAACTTCGGGATCAGTTCCTCCTCAACGGTTAAGCCAAGGACAGCTTTGGGGTCATTTTCAAGTTCTGGATTCATAACATAAACCTTTGACGTAAAACAATGGGGAACCCCTATGTGGAATTCCCCATTATTTTAATAGTATAGAAGTTGTATTTTTTTTAAGTTCGCCGAAGGCGAACGTTCTATAAAATCGCGTAGCGGTTTTATTTTACCAATTAAAGACCTGATCGAGATCTTCATCCTTAACTTCAAAAGTTGTGTTATGAGGCGCCAGCGGTTCGTTTTTAAAGAATTCGGGCAGCCGGTCCTGCTCTTTGGTAAAGCCTGCGCGAGCATTGAAATCTCTTTCATAGGTAAGGATCTGTTTCCCCAATGCCACAAAATCGTCACCCGTGAATTTCTGGCCGGTGAATGTACTCATCAATTCCATATAAGCGTTGAATGTATCCTCCTGGTCCAAAATGGCAAAGGCAATAAACAGGCACATTCCAGTGGCGTCGAGGGCGGTCGTGGCGATCTGGAGGTCTCTGGCAAGTTCAATCTGGCCCTCGGGTTTCAAAGGATCTACGCTGCCGCCGACACCGAGAATATTAGCGGTTACGGCATAACCGGCCGTGTGGTCGGCGCCCATGGTACTGGTGGCGTAAGTCACTCCCATACCCTGAACCGCCCGGGGATCGTAGGCCGGCAGGGCCTGGCCCTTGACCACGGGAACCCTTTCAACGCCAAACACCTTGCCGGTTACGGCGGCCCCGCTGCCGAGAATACGCCCCAGGGGAGTGCCCTGGCCGACCTCTTTGAGCAGATTGACGGCGGCTTCGGCATCGCCGAACTTGGCCAGCCCCGCCTCCATGACTACACCAATGGTGGCTCCCATTTCAATAGTATCGAGGCCATAGTCGTCATCCATGCGATCCAGCATGGCAATAGCGTCCATATCGTCAATGCCGCAGTTGGCGCCGTGGGCCCAAACCGTCTCGTATTCCGTCCGTTTGGTCAGGTAGTTGCCGTCTTTGTCATTGTAGATGCCCGAGCACCGGATTACACAACCTTTATGACAGCCCTTGGTTACCTTGCCGCCGCGGGACGTCATGATCTCCGACTGGGTTTCGCCACTGATATTGCCGGCACCTTCAAAGCGTCCGGTTTGAAAATTGTTAGTGGGCAGTGCCCCGGCTTCGTTAATCACATTGGTTAAAATGTTGGTTCCGAAACCGGGAAGGCCTTCACCGGTAATGGGATGTTTTTTAAGCCCGGCGACAAACGCCTTGTTGGCTTCCTTGAATTTTTCCGGGTCCTTGGGGGACCTTGTCGGCATGTCGGTATCATCCAGCACGATGACCTTGACGCCTTTAG
>JABMQM010000050.1 GCA_013203195.1 Desulfobacteraceae bacterium
ATGGTCTTTTTGTAGTCGGGGCTTCCGAAGATTGCTGATCCGGCCACAAAAACGTCGACACCGGCGTCCGAGATGTTTTTTATTGTCTTTTCGTTTACTCCGCCGTCAATCTCAATCAGGGTTGATAGTCCATTTTTCTGAATCATGCCGCGAAGTTCTCTGATCTTATCCAGGCTGTTTGGTATAAAATCTTGACCGCCGAATCCAGGATTAACACTCATTATCATCACAAAGTCAACATTATTAAGAACCCACTCAACTGCAGATAAGGGGGTAGAAGGATTTAACACTACACCTGCACGCAGACCGATTTCCTTTATCATCTGCACGGTTCTGTGCAGGTGCACACAGGTCTCAGCCTGCACGGCAATCAGGTCGGCGCCTGCATCTGCAAAATCCTTAATGTAGCGTTCGGGATTTTCGATCATCAGATGGACGTCCAGGGGAAGTGCAGTCACACGCCGCGCAGCTTCAACTATCAAGGGGCCTATGGTAATATTGGGAACAAAATGACCGTCCATTACATCTATATGTATCCAGTCAGCTCCTGCAGCTTCCACAGCTCTGATTTCATCTCCAAGTTTTGAAAAATCCGCAGACAGTATCGATGGTGCAATCAGTTTCATTATTATCTCCTAACCCGGATAAACCGAAAAAAAATATCACGAAAGCACGAAAGGATGAAAACACGAAAAAAATAGTAACTAAATTACGTGTTTTCGTGATTGATTATAATTGTTTCTCGCAAAATGCTAAAGTTTACAATTAAGGTACTAATAATACTATTTCAATTACGAATTGCATATGACAAGTATCAATCACCAGCATCCGGTATCCAGCAATCAGTGATCAGTATCCAGTAAGCAGTGATCAGTGCCCAGTTATCAGTTATCAGTATCCAGCATCCAGTATCCAGTATCCAGTATCAAGCAACCAGCATCCAGTATCCAGTATCAAGCATCCCGCAACCCGTGACTCTACCATGTGTCAAAAACTTCTGTTTTGATCAGTTTGTTATCTCCATACAGCATGACGGTTGCATTTACATTCTTTGGAACAAGCAACCAGATTTCTTCTCCCGGTTTCATTAAATCATCAAAGATATCGTGTGATAGGCCGAAGCTGTTTAACCGAACCCGGATATGTCTTTTCAAAAATCCGTTTTTAAGCCGGTACCTGAACAGGTTGACCCCATATGAGCCGGAAAAATGGGTGGGGCCTTTTTCAACTGATTTTTTGTTTATGACCAGAGTGATTACGTCTCCGGCAAGCACACGATGGCCGGCCGGAGGCTCCTGTCGAACAATGGTATTTTGGGGTTTGTCTTCATCAAAAATCGAGCTTATATCTTCCAGCACCAGGTCACTTCTTTCAATCAAAGGGATGGCGTTATCCAAAGAGAGTCCTAATAGATCAGGCATCATATAGGCTTGAGGCCTCATCCCCATGCTTACAAGGAGATTGATACATCCACCCCGTGTGATAACGGTTCCCGCGGATGGATCCTGGGCAACAATTCCATCCGTTTTGATGCTTTTGCTGTAAGTTCTCGATATTTCTCCCTGGCACAAACCGTTTTCTTCCAGGTTGATCCGCGATTGCTGCACTGAGAGCCCTCTAAGATTAGGAACCAAAATAGTTTTGGCTCCTTTTGACAGTATTATCCTGACATCACGCCCTTTTTTTATTTCCGCGCCCGGCTCCGGTTCCTGAAAAATGACGTGGTTTTTGGGCACATCAGTGCTGTACTCGGATCCCTTAACTTTGGTATTTAAGCCCAGGTCAGTTAAGAATTCAAGAACGTAAACCACATTTTTTCCAACAAGGTCCGGGACAACGACGGTATCTTCGCTTTTTATGATCAGAGTGAGAGCAAAGTAGGCACTTAGCCCAACCACCAGAACGAATGAAATAAATAAAGCAGCTATTTTTATTATGCGTCCGATCATTTTATTCGCTTTAAACGCGCCGCAAAAAAACCGTCCATGTTATTAATATGAGGAGATGTTTTAAGATATCCATTTTGATCGACAAGGGAACGGGTCTTAAACGTCAGGCCTGTCGGTTTGTTTTCTATAGCAAATTCTTTGCGTTTATTCAAAAAGCCTTTTATCACCGCTTCATTTTCCTCGGGTTCCGTGCTGCAAACAGCATAAACCATAACGCCGGAAGGTTTGACAAGGTTAGCCAGATTATCCAGAAAACGTGCCTGCCTTTCATGGTAGTACGCCAGATTTTGTTTTTCAATTATCCATTTAGCATCAGGATTCCTGCGCAAGACGCCCAAGCCTGAACATGGTGCATCCAGCAGGATACGATCAAACATTCCGGAATGTTTTGGGATTAAGGGGTTATTCAGGTCGTGAACACGGGTAGTCGCAATCAAGATCCCAGATCGATTCATCGCGTGCATCAGCTGTGAAAGTTTTTGCTCATCATTGTCCAGGGCGATAAGTCTGCCGCTATTTTTCATCACTTGGGCAATATGGCCGGTTTTTCCTCCCAGACCGGCACAGGCGTCTAATACTGTTTCTCCAGGTTGTGGGCTTAAAAAAAGGGTGACAAGCTGGGCGGCCTCATCCTGAACCTGAAAAAATCCATCTTGAAAGGAGTCCATTTCGGGTATAGCTGTTTTGGGATTACTGAAGGAGACACCATCCGGTGAGAACTCTGTGGGCACTATTTTTTGGGCAACGCCTTGCAGGGATTCCATTAAAAATGTTCTGGTGGTTTTAAGCGTGTTGGTCCTTACTGTAATAGGCGGAATGGTGTTGACGGCATCACAGAGACGAGCGGTCTCTTCAAGGCCGAAGCGATCCAGCCATCTTTTTATCAGCCATTGCGGAAATGACTTTTCGACTGCCAAGGCTGACACTGGGTTTTTTGCAATATCAGGATACGGGACGTGTTGATATTCCTTGGCGGCATTACGCAAAAGGCCGTTTACATACCGTACTATCCACAGAGGTGCGGTAGACTTGGCCATTTCCACCGATGTGTTCACTGCCGCCGAGACCGGAATGCGGTCTAAGTATGCGATCTGGAAAAGCCCCAGTCGCAGGATGTTCAAAATCGTAGGATCGATGCGATCCAGGCGGGTTTTAGAAAAATGGCCGATTATCCAATCGAGTCGTCCCCGCTGCCTCAGAACGCCGTATACGAGGGCGTAAAGTAATTTCCGATCCTTGCTTGTAAGACTGGTTGCTTTGCCGAGCACAGCATCCAGCACACTATCCAGAGTTTGCTGTTTTTTGTCCAAAATATTCAGAATCAACAGCGCAGTTTTTCGAGCAACATCCGCCATATAAAAGTGTTTTATTAAAGTTTTGCTTGGATAGTTATGAAGCTTGTTTTATTGCCACCAAGGTAATCAAGAGTTAGCAGTCATCAGTAAGCAGTGATCAGTAAGAAGCACTGATTACTGATAACCGATAACTGATCACTGATATTTGTGTCTTTGTGCCTTTGTGGCAAATATATATTTTGGCTCCGGTTTATCCGGGTTAGGTTAAGACATCCCCGGGAGCTATAGTGTAGCCTCGCAGAAAGTCTTTTGTCAAAAGACGTTTGCCTGATGCTTCCTGAATTTCCAGAATGGACAGGGCTCCCCTTCCGGTGGAAACGCGCAGTTCGTCGGGAAAGCCCTTGATTACAGTGCCCGGGAGCTCATCCACTTCCATCGGGATGGGGCCGGCCTTAAATATTTTAAAACGTTTATCCATGTGGAAGGTAAATGCGCCGGGCCAGGGGGTCATACCGCGTATAAATGTATCAAGGGATTCGGCCGGCATTTGCCAGTTAAGATGACCGTCTTTCTTGTTAAGCAAAGGTGCAAAGGTCGCCCGGGCATGATCCTGAGGGGTAGGATTTAAGCCTTTAGTTTCAATAGTTTTGAGGGTTTGGATGAGAAGGTCGGCTCCCAGGTCTGCCAGACGGTCATGGAGACTGCCGGCAGTGTCGTTAAGAGTTATTTCAGTTTTTGATGACAAAAGAATGTCACCGGTATCCACGCCCTCATCCAGTAACATGGTGGTAACACCAGTCTCTTTTTCACCTTTTATAACAGCCCATTGAATTGGTGCTGCACCCCGATATTTCGGTAGGAGCGAAGCATGCACATTTATTGTTGCCAGCTTCGGTATTTCGAGAATATTTTTAGAGAGTATATGGCCAAATGCCACGACAATGATCATATCCGGTTTTTGTCTTTTCAGTAGATTCTCAAACTCACCGGTTTTGATGGACACAGGTTGAACAACGTCATAGCCTATTTTCAAAGCCACGGTTTTAACCGGCGAAGGAGTGATCTTACGCCCCCTACCTTTGGGCCGGTCGGGCTGGGTTATTACCAGAGCTACGTCATTGTTGTTTTGGTGCAGGGCTTTCAAGGCAGGTACGGCAAAGTCCGGGGTTCCCATAAAAATGATTTTAATACCGCTCTTCATTTTATCTTTAAACTTTTTTGAACACGCCTTTTATACAACTGTCGTTTTAAGGAACTTATACGGTCAATAAACAGGGTTCCGTTTAAGTGGTCCATCTCATGCTGCAGTACCACTGCCAGCAGTCCTTCGGCTTCAATTCGCAGGGGTTTACCTTCGCGGTCGAGACCTTCTACCAGAATACGAGAGGCTCGTTGTACATCTGATCTGAAATCAGGAACACTGAGGCATCCTTCATCTTCTGAAAGCATTGTTCCTTCACTGGAAACGATTTTTGGATTAATGAGCACCTGCAGTTCTCGTTTCTCATCTCTGGGGGCAACGTCATAAACCAGCAGGCTTTTATCGTGGCCGACCTGTATGGCCGCAAGCCCGACACCGGGTGCCTCGTACATGGTGGATGCCATGTTCTCAATCAAGTGCTGGATATTACTATCGATATTCTCAATCTGCTTTGTGGGCTTGCTCAGGAATAGATCCGGAAATGTCTTAATTTCGAGTATGGTCATAATTAGGTAGACTCTCTATCTTCATACGAAACCTGCCAAATATTTACACTGGTTACCAGGGATGAAATAAGACCGATAACAATAACGGTAAACACTTGAACTGCGTGATTTACAAGGGTAAAGCCGGCGGCGTCCTTTGCGGAAACGCCGAAAAGGGCCAAAGCAAAAACGCCGCCTGCCTCCCAGATTCCCCAGAAACCCGGCACCGACGGCAGGGCAATAAAAAAACAGACAATTATCATAACCGCTGTAATTTCTTTAAACGACAGCTCAATACCCGGGCAGCCTAAAGCCACGATATACCAGGATAAAGCCGAAAGCCCCCAGATAACGATCGAAAGTCCCGTACAAATGTATATCTTTGTCGGATATTTAACAAGTGTAAATCCGGTGGCGAAATTTTCAACAAAACCAACCAGCGGCAGACAGATTTTTTGCTGCAGCTTTAGTTTAAAAGAAGGCCCGCTGAAGAAAAAGACCGACGGGATGGCCATGACAGCATTGTTGATCACTTTGCGAGTTTTATCAAAACTGACCATGATGATGCCGGCAATAAGGACTAAAAACAATTGCAGCATGCTCCGGCCGACCATGATAAGGGTTTTCTGGTTTAAATGATAATTCCCAAAGGTGATATCAAGACCGGGATCAATCTTAACGGTAGCGAACAAAACAACAAAAAGCACCATCAGGATACCAACATCAAAGACCCTTTCAGCAGCTACGGTTGCAAGCCCTGTTAGAAATGGGACTTTTTCCTTTTTCAGCAGCACCGCCGGCCTCGCTAATTCACCGACTCTGCCCGGAAGGACGCAGTTTATCATAAAACCGATCATCAAAGGATGAAAGGCTTGCCAGAAACCGATTTTATGAGCTGATTCCAGGATGATCTGCCAGCGGTAAGCTCTGATGGCAAAAACTATGAATATAACCACAACCGAAGGTATTATCCAAAGGTAGTTTATAGAGGCAAGGTAAATAATAAGTTCGGGAAATGGTACATTCTTAAAAGCAAGATAAAGTGCCAGGGCAGATAGTATTATCCCCAGAATCAGGGAAATGATTGCTTTATTTTTCATATGAGAACGCAGAGCACAGATAGTTCAAGACTAAAGGCCTAACCCGGACAAGCCGGAAGCAAAAATATTTGCCACAAAGACACTAAGGCACAAAGGATATATTTGTTATTCTTTCTTCGTGCCTTGGTGTCTTGATGGCAATAGAAAAAGTTTTGCCATAAAAATAACAAGTTTCATAACTACCAAACTAATACTTTAATAAACAACCTTTA
>JABMQM010000051.1 GCA_013203195.1 Desulfobacteraceae bacterium
CCGGGTAACCGGTGCCTTTACCCGGAAGTCGACGCGAAAATCCGCGCGGCTGATTAGCGGGCGTTGGCCTACCCTAAACATGAAGAGGCTTTCTAATGGGTGAAATAATAAATTTGCCAAACTTGTTTCACATATTCGAAGATCGAACTTCTGGATGGATCATGTACTTTCGCGGTCAGGTTCGCGACTGGTCGCTAAGGCCATCGTTGGCCCGAGAAAGTGTAACCGAACAGGAGCGGGCGAAGGAATCCGAGTGCTTCGAGAAACTTGCAAAAATATTGCCGAATGTGAACGATTGGGAATGCGCTACTATCGCTCAACACTATGGTGTTCCTACCCGACTTCTAGATTGGTCGGAGAACCCGCTTGTGGGTCTTTATTTCGCACTCGACGACAAAAACTACGGTAACGAAGATGGTGTGATTTGGGTATTCGAAGACAAGACAGCCATTGTTAAAAAGGTAGCGTCGCTCCGCGATGGTAGTGGCCTGCGCAAGCTCAAATACCCTCGTCCTTATCGAGCATGGCAAGATCTACAATTAGAAATTCCGCGAACGAAAGCACAACGCGGATCGCTTACTTCTCAGCCTAATTTCAGGACTCCTGACCTCTGGTGAATAACTGTCTGAATTTACTTGACAGGGGTAAAAATATAGCGTAAATTGAAATGCAACAAATCAGGAGGTATTTGCTGTGCTTCAAAGCTATATTCCATTCCTTCCAGAGGGCGCAAAACCAATAAACAGCCATGTAGCGATTTATCGTCATGATGAAAAAATTGAATTTTTTACTGCATCCGGTCCCATATATGCTTGTCGGGAAAGTGATGCGTATGGAGTTCGGCTGGCGCAAGGAATTATCGTCTCACAGACCGAAACAACCCCGGCCGAATATGCCAAAGCATTAAATATCAACAGAACCACTGTTTATCGAAATCTTGACAAGTATCAGCAAGATGGGCCTTTGGCTCTGGTCATTGATAAAAAAAGCAACCGCAATGCCTACAAACTTAATGGAAAGACGAAACGCCAGGTACAGACATTACTTAACAAAGGCTATTCATTAAAAGCAGCAGCAAAGCAAGCCGGTATCACTGAAGGCTGTATCCGCTATGCAATAAAGCAAGGCACGATATTAGGCAAAAAGCAACAAGATGAGAAGCCGCAGCCACAGCAGAGACTTAAAAGCGCTTCAGATCGCTCGACAGAAGATAGTAACTGCGCCATTGGTATTGGCGCCAACCGCGAAGTAGAACGTTTTCTGGCAAGCACCGGCAAATTAATTGAGGCAACTCCTCGTTTTACTGCCAACGAGGGGGTTCGACATGCAGGGGTGCTGCTGGCACTGCCGGCATTAGCAAGGGTTGGCCTATTGGAAGCCGGCAGGAAAGCATACGGTGCCCTTCATAAAGGTTTTTATGGTTTACAGTCGGTTTTACTGACACTATCGTTTATGGCTCTTTTGAGGATCAAGACACCTGAGCAATTGAAAAAGTGCAATCCTGGCGAGCTCGGAATTGTTTTGGGCCTTGATCGCGCACCCGAGGTAAAGACGCTGCGAAGAAAACTAAAGGAGATGGGATTACGCCATAAAGCTGGTACGTTTCTATCATCTTTATCTGAGAGATGGGTCAATCAAGATAAAGATCAAATCGGATTCACATATATCGATGGGCATGTCCGTGCCTACAATGGCCGCCAGCATAAGCTGCCCAAGACCCATGTTGCCAGGAGACGTCTTTGTATGTCGGCAACGACTGATTTTTGGATAAATGATGCAAAATGTGAACCGTTATTTTTTGTAACAGCCGAAGCTAACGACAGTCTGTTGTCGATGCTCGAAAAGGAAATTGTTCCGGGATTGAAAAAACTTGCAGGAGAAGGAAATAGAGTAACATTGGTTTTTGATCGGGAAGGCTGGAGTCCCAACTCTTTTGAGAAATGGTTTAAATCAGATATTGATGTCATCACTTACCGTAAAGGCAGATATGATCCATGGCCTGAAGAGTATTTTATTGAAGTTGAAAGCCAAGTCCGGGGTAAAGCGGTAAAGTATTTACTCGGAGAACGCAGTATTAAAATAAACGAGCATTTTTGGCTGAGAGAGGTCCGGCGGTTGTGTGACGATGGGCATCAGACATCGATAATAACCACCCGTCAGGACATTGGTTGTGAACAGGTTGCCCAACGAATGTTTTTTCGATGGAACCAGGAAAACTTTTTTCGTTATATGCGTGAGGAGTATGCGCTTGATCATCTCGTAACAAATAATGTTGAGCCTGCTGATGTAGAGCGCTTGGTGCCTAATCCCGAAAAAAAAGAGAAAAGAAAACTGATAAACGGCTTAAAACGTGAACTTGAGAAGCTAAAAAAAGAGTACGGGGATAAAGCTTTTCAAAATGATGAAACACGCTGTCCTACGATGCGGGGGTTTAATATTGCAAATTCTGGTTATAAGAAGAAGATATTCGAACTTGAAAAAGAAATAAAACGATCAACCATTGAGCTGAAACAAATACCGGATAGGATTGCTGTTAAACATTTAATGGCTGAGCATGAAATAGTTCGTCTTGAAACCGAGCGTAAAATGTTTACGGATGGGATTAAAATGATTTGCTATCGGGCCGAAACCTGCTTATTTAATCTGATAATGCCATTCTTTTCCCGTAATAATGATGAAGGCCGTGCCTTTTTAAAAAGTGTTTTCCAGCAACCGGCAGATATAGTACCGGACAAGGAGCGTAGAATAATGACCGTAAAGTTTCATACAATGTCTACTCCGCGAGCAAATCGCGCCCTTAAACAGCTATGCGATGTCATGAACCAAGAGTCATATGTCTACCCCGGGACCCGGATGAGGTTGGCCTTCACTGCGGAATAAGTTGCAATTGAAACTACGCGAAGTCAGGAGTCCTGAATTTGGCATTAATCATCGCTACATCGTCTGGATAAGCATCCGGAAACCATTTC
>JABMQM010000514.1 GCA_013203195.1 Desulfobacteraceae bacterium
CGGAAAAAAAAGGAAGAATCATATTTTCTGGGTTCGCTGACTGCAACCGTCCGGAATTGGGAATTGAGGCAAAAGAGAACTATATCGGACAGGACAATCGACAGGCCTTCAGAATCTATACCTGTAAATATTCCGTAGTTTTCACGGCCAAAGGCCGGGATGGCGGTGGGGCCAAGATAGACATCGCCGTGGACACTGCGGGTGAAATGAACGCCCAAAAAGGGGTTACGAATGTCCGGCACCGGATAGATATTGCCATTGACTGAATAGGGTGCGGTCTTTTTCAATTTGCGGTAGATCCCCTTGAAAGGAATGAGGCGATAATTATAGCCGTAACCAAAGGCCTGAGCAACCAGGTCGCAGTGGGCACCGGCAGAGTTAATGAAGCGGGAAAATGCGATTTTGCCGCGGGTGGTGACTGCCGTGCTGGTGCCGACAAGACCCTTTAAGCGGCAATTGGTGACTATTTTCACCTTCCCGCTGCCGGCAAGTTCTTTGCGAATACTTTGCAAAACCGCTTTGGGATCCACCTGGGCGGTGTAGTGCGAATACAGGGCCTTGCCGGTTGTTTTGGCGTTAGGTTCGATCTCCTCCAGCTGCTTTTCGTCGATAATTTCTACCTTGGCGCCGTTGGCCGTTGCCCGCCGGTAAAGCTCATCAAGTGCCGGCAGTTCGGCATCATCGCGGGCAACGATGACCTTACCCTTTTCAAGAATCGGCAATCCCTTTTCCTTACAGTATGCTTTCATCAGGAAATTACCCTTAAGGCACATTTTAGCTTTTAGGCTGTCGGGGCTGTAATAGATTCCCGCATGCAGGACACCACTGTTGCGACCGGAGGCATGCAAACCGAGTTCCGGCTCTTTTTCGATGATAACGATTTCATCATATCCACAGGCAATCAGCTCTCTTGCCACGGTGAGCCCAATGATGCCTGCGCCGGCAATCAGGATGTCGGTTTTATCGGCAAGCACTAATATTCTCCTCTATGCTTCATTTTTCCAAGTTATTGTGGCGGCATAAAATGTACCGCACGGAGGTGCAAGGTGCTTCAGAATTCCGCCTTCTATATCTACTTCAGGACGATTGATATCATAGAGGTAAAAGATGTCCGGATTGATCCCGGCAAAAGACTGCGCCTTCAGCTTGCGGATTAAAAAGACGGCCATGCCTCTGGAAACGTCCAGGGCATTGCCCCAGCCGTCAAAGCCCGCAATTAAAATGGGCGCTTTCAGATCAGGCCATTCCGTCACGTGAATACCTTGTGTTTTCATAACCATACTCTGGCATTCAGATAATGGAAAGTCAAGGCGATCGCTTGCTCCATTTTAACCGGTTTTATTGATTTTCGACCAAACAACTCTAAAGATCTCTAGTTTTTTGCCGATATAGAATGATGAACTCGTAAAAAGTCTGATTTTGCTCGATATCGCTCACAAAAGACTTTTTACGAAACCGTCATAGAATAAAGTTGTGAAAAAGGCAAACCTCTCGAAAGAGTGGGACGCTAAGCCTCCGGCCCGGTTATGATGGGTAGCGGGGTTGCCCAGCTATTGGACAAATTGCTTTGAAGCCCATTCTTTATGCAGAGAGGATGGGCTTTTTTCTTTAGATGGTATGCAAAAAAATAATCAGCAGGAGGATGATATGCAAAAATCGTATGCAGGGATATTCGTTGCCACACTCATGGTTCCGTTATTGCTTTTCCCCACCGGAACGGTATTTGGTGGTAAAGACAATACGAATTATTTGAATGGGAAGCCATTTGCGGACCTTGCCGGACAAATCGCCGCAAACCAAGACTCCATCATTGGCCTTGAAACCAGCACGAGTGAACTCGGGGCGGATTTAGATGCTCTGAGGGCTGATATGAACGCCGTCAAGGACCGTTTTTTAGCCAATGAGGCCGACATAGCTGATCTAGAAGCACAAATGTCGGAGGTCAGAGCAAATTATGATTCCTCGTTCAAGGAAATCAAAAAAATCAAGTCGGAAATAGACGATTTGAAGAGTAGCGTTACAGCTAATTTAGTCGCAATTTTGGAACTG
This sequence comes from Desulfobacteraceae bacterium, assembly GCA_013203195.1. Classification (GTDB taxonomy): domain Bacteria; phylum Desulfobacterota; class Desulfobacteria; order Desulfobacterales; family UBA11574; genus Desulfatibia_A. The sequence goes on from JABMQM010000514.1 coordinate 2,050, forward strand.
GATGATACCGTGACTGCCAATTTGGCGGCCATCCTGGATCTAGACTCCGACGTGGCGGCAAACTTGGCCGCAATCTTGGGTTTGGATGCCGACGTGGCCACTAATTTAGCAACGATCATGGAGCTGGACAGCACTATTTCAGAAAACATCTCCACAATCCAGACTTTGAACTCGGAGATGGCGGAGCTCGAATCCCGACTCGATGTTGACTTGCAAAATTTTTCCATCCTCCTTGAGCAAATGAAGACCCAACTCCAAGTCGAGTCCCAGGAACTAAGAGCACTCCAAGCCCAGGTAGACACCATGAACACCAGCGTACAGGGCCAGATTCAGGCTTTGAAAGACGAAATCACAAATCTGAGGAATCAAGTGGTAACCAACCAAAACCTTACTGTTTCGGAATTAGCGGTGATTACTGCTAATATCAGCTATCTACTCAGCGATGTGGTTGACCTGAACAATCAAATCACCGGCAATAGCAATAATATTAATTCGTTACAAAATAATTTTGAAGATCACTACCATCGATACTACGATCAGGACCGATTTTATGTCTGGATTATGTATCATCAAGCTAACCTTGCATATAACTATGGCGGTACATTTAACACCTATGGACCTTCTTACTAATTATGGGTTAGCTAGTGCCCATCAATAAACAAATTGAAGCACTAAGCAGTTTCCAATTGAAGCTTCCCGCCCTGAAGGGCGGTGGTTCTGACGTTCGTCAGTGCTTCGCGCCCGGCAAGGATTTCAAGCATTTGTTATATAGCTTCCCGTATACCTCGTCCTAATGGACGGGGTATACGGGAAGCGGACAACATGGATTTATATTCTATGGATCAAACTTACAGCTTTTCTGCTGAAACGTCCAAAAATATTTTAGAGGGCACGCTGCTGAACATGATTGTTTAAACGACGCTTCTATCAAAAAAGGCCTTAGCAAAAAAAACTGTGCTCATATTCAATCCTATCTGCTTGAAAAATTTAAATTTCACCCTTCGGACAAACCTGGATCGTTAGAAATCCGGGTTGATCATCCTGCACAAATGAAAATATTTGCAGTTTGGGTTCGACTATGTTATTTGAAGATAGGGTTGTAATATCATTTGAATATTACAGTGAAATCTAATCGTCTTCAGTCAGCCGATTAGATCATCGACTCTATTTTCTAGGCTGTTTCCAAAAATTCAATTTTGTCCACGGTCTTAGATGCAAAATTAAAAAAGAGCATGGTAGTGGTATTCTATGCGGAAGTTTCACAATCGAAATATGTTTTGAAGGTTAACCTGAATTAAAAGCGGCAACGATAAAATAATCAACAACAGCCATCATGGGAAGCCAAATATGATCGATCTGAAAGAGATGACCGTACTGATTGTGGATGACATCATCACCATGTGCAAATCGATACATCGCATGATGAATACCATCGGATACGGGAACCAGTTTTTCTATGCTCATAATGGAAGAGAAGCTTTGCGCATCCTGCGCAAGGAGCCCATCGATTTAGTTTTGATTGACTACAATATGCCCGAGATGCAAGGTGGTGAAGCCTTAAGCATTATTCGGGTTGATAGGCTTTTAAG
>JABMQM010000515.1 GCA_013203195.1 Desulfobacteraceae bacterium
ACTACGATACAGTCTTGCAGTCCATTTTTAAAACTGTCATGTTCAATGCCGACATTGAATTCTTCCCCGGTTATTTTTTCTAATCTTTTGCAAAAGCGTTCTGAAAACCCATGGACTCTGTTGCGGTCACAAATGTCGCCCAGGACGGAACCTGCCTCGACCGAAGCAAGCTGGTCCTTATCTCCGATTAGTATAAGCCTGGCAGTGGCCGGTATGGCCTCTATAAGTTTGGACATCAGAGCCAGATCGATCATAGATGCTTCGTCCACCACTACGACGTCTGCAGGCAGTCGATTTTCGGAATTGTGAATAAAATACGGGGACCCCGGAATTGTTTTCAGCAAGCGGTGAATAGTATACGATTCAGAAGGTATGGCATCGCTTATATCTTTGCGGCAATTCAATGTTTTTTTAGCGGTTCTAATCGACTCGGATAATCTGGCAGCGGCCTTTCCGGTCGGTGCGGCCAGAAGTATTTCAAGCCTGTCATTACCGGCCTGTTCTAACAGCAGTGCCAGTATTTTTGCCACCGTGAATGTCTTTCCGGTTCCCGGTCCGCCGGAAATCAGACAGAATTTATTTAAAGTTGCGGCAAGGGCCGCCACCTTCTGCCAGTCGATGCCATTATCTGAAGCTTCTGGGAAAAGCCTTTGTAAGCTGTTTCTCAACAAAGACTCATCAATAACCCCGATATGTTCTTGAGCACGTTTGAGAATCAAGTCGGCAAGCCTTTTCTCATAATCCCAATAGCGGTAAAGGTAGAGCCTGTTTTTTTTATCAAGGATCAGCGGACGCAACTCTCCCGGGCTGCCCACCACAGGGCTTGCATGCAGTTTTTCGGTCCATGCGTTAAGCTGCGGGCATCTCAGTCGGGATTCAGCACCCAGACCCTCACCCAGAGGTTTTCCCGCTGATAGAGCCAGGTCAAGATATATATCACCGTTTCCGGCGGCATTGCTGACCAGGGCGGCTCCCATAAAAATATCAGGATCATCATGGGGGCAAAGCCCACTGATAAAGCGTGCGAAATGGAAATCAATTTCGCGCATAATCCCAGCATGATACAATATTGATCGATTATGACTGTTCATAGTGAGAAATTCGGAATAAGAGTGTTGCCCAGTGCCCTGATAATTTCCGGAGTCGGAAGATCTTTGTATATTCCGAAATTCGATCCTTGGTCAGGGTCAACACCTCGAATAAAGATGTAAAATACACCGCCGAAATCGCGTTCATACCTGTAACCCGGCACCCGCATCTGCAGGTATTGATGCAGCGCTAGGGTATACAAATGATACTGCAGAATATAAAAGTCCGCGTTCATGGTTTTAAACAGGGCGGCTTGGTCATAATCCTCCAGGCGCGAGCCTAAAAAGTTTGATTTCCAGTCTACCAGAAAATAACGGCCTCCAGCATGCATGATCAGATCCATATACCCTTTCATAAAACCTTTGGTCAACGAAAAGGACAACTTTTCAATTTGCCGGGGAAAATTTGCGGAAATATCGGCGTCACTGTGGATCTCAAAGATTTTTTTTAATTTTTGAGGTGTTATCGGGTTCAGCGGAAAATAAAATTCCATTTCATTGATCCGATCTTCAGGTTTAATGCATGACAGGGTCAGCGGTACCGGGTCCGATGTTAATGGTGCTGCCAGAACTTTTTGCAGCATGGTTCTGATGGTTGCCTGCCATTTACCGGCAAATCCATATGCACTTAATTTGTCTTTCACCAGTCTATTGGTATGCTCAGGATCTTTTGATAAAAAATCGAGATTTTCAAAAAGGTCATGGAAAAATATTCCGGCGCGGGTACCTTTGGGAAATGAATAAATATCAGCACGTTCAGAAATATCCCGTCTATGATCCGAGATGTTCTGCTTTAGGTCGCGAAAAGCGTCACGATCCGGCAGTGCTTCATCCAAGATCCTTTTCGATATTAAGTATGAATAACTCGCCACTTTCCAGGCAGTCTCCATTTTTCCTGCAAATTGCCTGCAATAGTGCTTTTCATCAAAAATTTCGTAATGATGATAATCTCCATCACTTTCAACCGGCATGGGCATAAGCTCGATGGTCCCTTCTGATCGGTTTGCCAGATGCTTTAAGTCAGCCAAAAAATCTTCGCTTTTTCGTTTTGAAATATCGGCTCTCAGGGCGCTAACAACATCCGTACTGCTTATGTCATCCGCCGGGGTTAGGTCGGAATGAAATAAAAAGGCCAAGGCGGACGTTTCCGCAGTTTTAAAGCAGCCCCATGCCAGGTAACATCTTTTTTTAGCCCGGGTTAAAGCTACGTAAAGCAATCTAAGATTTTCCGCCAGAAGCTCATTTTGAGCCCGAACGATATGGAGGCTGTTTTGGCCGGCGTCAAGATCAAGCACAAGATTATAGTTTTCGGTATTGTCATGAAATACGATTTCTTTATTTTTGATGTACGATCCTTCCCATCCAAAGGGGCAAAAAACAACCGGATATTCCAGGCCTTTGCTTTTATGGATAGTAATAATTTTTACGGCATGTTCGTCGCTTTCCAGACGCAGTTGATGCGTCTCTGACTGGGATGACGTTGTTTGTCTTTGTTCAGACAACCATCTGACAAGGCCGGTTGTCCCCAGGTTTTTTGCAACCGATTCCTGGTACAGGACTTCTGTCAAGTGGAGCACATTCGTAAGCCTCCTTTCACCATCTGCAAATGACAAAAGACGCCCCCTGACTTCCTCTACGGCCATAAACCTGCTAAACATTCTTATTAAACCGTATTGCCGCCACAATTGGAAATATTCCCTGAAGGCGCCAAGCCGTTCCTGCCACCAAAACGGTTCTTGGGACTGCATGTCGAGTTCTTGGCCCGCAACTCCCATTATATCGGTCGCAAGGGCCGCCCGAAATAAGCGTTCATTGGCGGGCTCGGAAATGCTCGACAAAATTATTTCCATCTCCTGGGCTTCATGTGAATGAAAAATGTTTCCTGCGCTGAAAAGAACAGAGGGAATCTGCCTGGATGAAAGGTGTGTTTTAATAATTTGTGCCTGCCGGTTTGTTCGAACCAGCACGGCAATA
>JABMQM010000516.1 GCA_013203195.1 Desulfobacteraceae bacterium
CATGGTACAAATCGAACCGAAAGCTGTTTCGTGATGAAAAGGCGGCATTGACTGCTGGTGCACCTCTTTTGGGAATGGTCACTGCAAGCCCCGGATTTAGGCTGAATAGCGTACACACTTTGAAGAAAGAATCCGTAGTTGTGCATGGAACTTATGGAATCTCTATTCCAGATTCTGCTCAACAGATTGAATACGGGATCTCCATCCTCATGCCCAACAAGTATCCAAAACAGCTTCCTGATATGTTTTGCAATGACCCGAAATTACCCGTCGGCGATATTGATCGCCACATTATGGATGACGGCTCAGCGTGCCTTGGCGTTTATGCCGATATAATGACACGATGGTCATTGAAACCGGGTATTGGGAGTTTTTTAGAAAACTTCGTGGCCCCTTTCCTCGTTTGGCAAGCCTATTACGATACACACCAAAAACCCCCTTCCTGGGGTGAGCGGTCTCATTTCGCGGAGGGAGTTATAGAATATTACGCGGAACTGCTTGGCCTAAATAAACACCGATCAGTTGTTGAATTCGTGCGGCTTTTAGCAAGAAAAAATCGCCCCAAAGGCCATGAAATATGCCCATGCGGTTCTGGTGATCGTCTTCGAAATTGTCACAGAGACTTGCTTTACAATACCCGCAAAAAAGTTTCATGGAAATATGTTGGCAAAGATTTGCAGACCGTTTTTCGAGATGATCAATCAAAATACTAATTGCCCCTTAAATGTCGGGAATGTCTTTCTGCAAATCCAGACTGGTCATCGGTTGTGTAGAACATGCTTAGCCGATGCATTCTCTATGCGAACGGATTGGGAAATAGCGTCAAATATATTTCACAAAGACCTAAGATAAGCAGATATCCATCATAATATCCCGTAGCCAGGCGTGCTATTACAAATAACATTCGATTAGCGCACTATGTGAAGGTCTTTATGATTAAACCCAAGCTACAGATAAGCAGAAGAATTATTACAAAAACGAAAACCCAGCCGTATTTTTCAACCCTGTTTTTTCTTCGGAGTTCTTTATCACCAGAATAGTTTAGTCGACCTGTATAGTACAAAAAGAAGAAAAATGCTCCGATTAAGCCAATTATTGCCTCTACTAAATTTATAATTTTTCCCATTTTATTCCTCACTTCACGGGCAAGGATTGTTAAGCTTATAAATTTGTTCTGCTACGGTTCCGAAGACTTCCCAGGTTGATGGTATATTGCTGGTGTCACCATGAAAACCGAATTCAACGACATCTAGCGCCAATCCTTCTGCAAGCATTGGTATGCCAACCGCAATAAATGGAGCTCCTTCTGGCATAGTTATCGAGCCTCCAATTATCAAACCAGCTCCTAAGCCGGTTTTAAACAATGCGCCTTTTTGTCCTTTTGTAAGATTAAACGTCGGTATATTAGGTACAGGGTTAAATGGATCTGCCTCTACAATCAAACCAGATGGATCAATCAGATTCACCGGATTATTTAGGACATATCCATATAAGTCCGTATCACCTCCAGCGAAAAGTATTGGATCTTTGGCGGTCCATCTTCCGGTATCGGGGTCATAGTCTCTGTAGCCGAACCGAACCAGTCCGGTGTCTCTATCGTGTAACCCTCCTGCAAATCCAAACGGCATCTCAAATGATGGATCGGTATCATCAATAATGTTGCCGAATGAATCGTAATCTATTCTCTTTACCACATTACCGGAGGCGTCTGCAACAATCCTCAACGATCCCACCTGGTCATAGGTCAGATAATAGGTGGCGCCGCCTTTGGCAGTGGCAAAGGGCATGCGGCCGTCGGCATATTCAAAGCGCATGAGGAGGTTGTCGGAGCCGTCGTATACGGCCAGCAGGCGGGTGAGGCCCTGCCAGAGGTATTTTTCTATGGTGGTTCCGTTGACTTTTTTGGCAATGCGACGACCCAGCGGATCATGCACATACTCAATCACCGTAGCGTCAGGCAACGTGACATTCAGCAGTTCTCCGCGGGATGAGTAAGCGTAGGTGGTGACGTCTGATCCGTCGGTCTTGGCCGTTAAGTATCCGTCAAGGTTGTACGAGTATATCGCGGAGCCGGCAGACAAGAGATGATCTTCGTCGTTATAGGAAAAGTTTCGGCCGGCAATTCCTTTTAATGTGTTCATTTCATATATACGGGTTCCATTGGCATCGTAATCATACTCTTCTACCAGGGTGCTGTCTTTGGTTACGGTCAGGAGACGTCCCATGGGATCGTAGGTGTAGATGTAATCGGAGGTAGTGCCGCCGACTGCTTCTGTTTTGTTCGTTATCCTACCATTGTTGTCATGGACCAGGTTCCATGACGTAAGGTCTTGACCGCTGACAGAATAGACCTCATCCGATACCTCTCCGTAGCCGTTGAAGCTTCGGGACAGGCTTAACGCACCACCGGTTACAGATTCAGGCAGACCGTTTTGGGCGTTGCGGGTGATGGTGAAGCTGCCGGCGCCGGTTAGAAGGCCATCGTTGTCGTAAGTAAACGAGGCTATATTGCCTGCATAGGTGAAGCTTGTGAGGTTAAAGTCGTTGTTGTAGGTATATCCGAGCGACTGGCTGAGAGTACCGGTAAAGGTCTCGGATGTGACCAGCTTGCCGTCATATCCATAAGCGATAGATTCCGTTCCCTTTGTGATCGATTCCACCTTGGTGTTGCAAAGATAGGCATAGTCGATATTGCCTTCAGGGGTTTGGACCTGCTCAAGCCTTCCGTTGGCATAGACGTTGTTGATCTGATCTCCGGCTGGAAAGTTGGTTTGAATCAGGCGGCGGTCCTTGTCATATATATAGCTGTAACTGCCGCTTATGGGCGTGGTGTAAGAGCTTTTCAAATTGACCAAGTTGAATCCAAAACCATGATCGATAGTCGAAGGATTGGTCAGTACGGTCATGTTGCCGTTGTTGTCGTAAGTAAAGTACACGTCGGTGGTGTCGGGGCGATACATTGCCGTCATGCGGCCCACGGCATCGTAACCGTATGTGGTTGTGTAATTTTCAGGGTCAATAACCGCTTCCAGGAAGCCTTCGGTGTTATAGGCAAAGGTGGTTTCTCTTGTATTGGTACTGATGGAAGTCAGTCTTCCCCTTGTATCATACCCGTAAGAGGTATCAAAAAGACCGGGTACACTTACACTTTCAGTCAGCAGAGTAGCTGGATCATGTCGGGTCGTTACTGTTCTTGCTTCCGGAGATGTGATCGTCTTTTCAGATAAAAGGATGTTATTTGCCAATAAGGTGGTTTTGCTATTGACCGTAACGGTTTCGGTGATCAGGTCCGGAGTATCGTTCGAATCTGTATCCGTATAGGTCTTGCCTCTGGAGGTGACTTTTTTCAACGCAGCGGGTGTACTTTCGGTCATTTTCTTAACAAATTTAAACTTGTACTGTGAATCAAGACCATATTTGAATTCAAGATTCATGCCGCAGGGAAGCGATTTGTTTACAGTCAGGCCGTCCACGGATTGTGTGAACAGGGTTTCGGCCCCTGTGGGACCGGTGATAGTGGATTCATAAGCGCCGGTGGAGTATGTATGGTCCAGGTAGGATGTGATGTTGCCTTCTGCGGTTGTCACCTCGGTTACAATATCGTTGTTTTCATAAACGGTTCTGGTGTAATGCCAGCTCCCCCCTTCCTGGTCGGTTGCATCGGTTAATCTGCCGTTTGAATCGAACTGATGTTCAAATCGGTTCCCTTCCGGTTCTGTTTTAGCGAACATCAGATCGTTGGGCATATATTCAAATTCGTAAAAATTCCCATCCGGATAGGTAATCTGGGTTAAGCGACTGTTGCCGTCTATGGTCAATTCTGTTGTGAGCCCATCGGCGGAGATTATAGCCGTTGGCGTGCCGTTGCCGTCCCTTTGGATGGTGATCTGGTTGCCGAACTGGTCGGTGATGGAAATAAGATTGTCGTCCGGGTCATAGCCGAATCCACGCAGAACAATACCTGTATCAAGATCAATAGTTGTTTTATGACGTCCTGAGTCGGACATGATATGACCAAGGCCATTTTCTTCGGCAAAGGGAATATCTCCGCCAGCCATTGCACCGATGAAAAACCCCGGGTTCATCTCAACTTTACGGACGCGGCTGTTATAAGTATCTGCGATGTAGCGATTGCCGGCACTGTCCACCGCAACGTCTTGAGGAATATTAAGCCTTGCATCGGTGGCCGGGCCGTTATCTCCGCTGTAGCCCTTGGATCCTTTGCCTGCCACCGTGGTGATAACACCGTTTGTATCCACCTTGCGGATGCGGTGGTTACGATAATCTGCGATGTAGAGATTGCCGGCATTGTCCACTGCTACGCGCCTGGGATAATAAAGCCTTGCATTAGTGGCCGGCCCGTTGTCTCCGCTGTAGCCACCGGACCCATTGCCTGCCACTGTGGTGATAACACCGCTTGTATCCACTTTGCGGATGCGGTGGTTAGAATCATCTGCGATGTAGAGATTGCCGGCATTGTCCACTGCTACGCCCTCAGGGTAATAAAGCCTTGCATCAGTGGCCGGGCCGTTGTCTCCGCTGTAGCCATAATTTCCATTACCTGCCGCTGTGGTGATAACACCGTTTGAATCCACCTTGCGGATGCGTGAGTTGCTGGAATCTGAAATGTAGAGATTTCCGGTACTGTCCACTGCAACGCCATAAGGTGAACTAAACCTTGCATCAGTGGCCGGGCCGTTGTCTCCGCTGTGGCCACCGGTTCCATTGCCTGCCACTGTATCAATCATATCAATATTAGTCTTAATTATTGTTCCATTACCCTTAAAAAGGGTCGAAGGGTCAACCGGACTGAGGGAATGGTGCAAAGAGACGGTCCAGCCCTTAGCGATGGTCCCGACTCCCACTTGAACTTGAATGAGAATGCTGCTGCGCTTCCACAGGATGACCTCCTGCCGGGTTTTGCTGCCCGTGATCGTGCCGTTGCCGTTGTATCCGAACTTACTCGTTTGCTGGTAAGCGCCGTCATAGACAAAGCCCACGCTGATATGTGCGGTTGTGGGAGTCGCGACCAATTTACCAAGATGATCCAGGCCATCCCAGACAAATTCTGCATTCTGATTGGGGAGGGGGTCCAGGGTCTGTTCAAGGACGCGGCCGGCAACTTCGACCTCGACAATAATACTCTTAAGACTATCAGGTACGGTCTCTCCGCTGGCAGGAACGGTTATTTCAGTCTTATAACCTCCCACACGGTTACTCGCATAATGAAGTGTCATGTCAGTGCCGGGGATTGGAATGTCCTCGTGGAATATACGGCTTCGTTCCTCCACAAAAGATGCTATTTTAAGTTTGCACGTCTTTGCTTCATCATTTTGCTGATTTGCTGTCGCCATTCCTTTCGCATTTGAATAAACGGCATCGGCCGGCGGACCGAAGCCCCAGTTAATGTCCCAGGAGGAAAAGTGGGCTACGGCAAATCGCCAAAAGGTGGAATTCGGTGGGTATCTGAGGGCATCGTCAAGGCCTGCTACCTCATTATTGAACGATCCGTCTTCATCCAGATCATCCGGCAGGTCATCGCCGTCGGCATCCAGGGCATCCACGATACCATCAGTGTCGGTGTCCAAGAGTTTTACTACCACGCCGTTGTCGGACGGCACCCAGACACCCCTGTCGCGGTCATAGTATCCTACAGGGGCAATTTCGCCCACATCAAAACCCAAGAAATTATCGACCCAGGTGATGACCGG
>JABMQM010000052.1 GCA_013203195.1 Desulfobacteraceae bacterium
GGGTAACCGTCCCCACCGAAGACCGCCTCGAAGGCCTGGCTGCTTTTCAGGAAAAACGCAAACCGGTATATAAGGGGAAGTGAGGCTGGATACTGGATACTGGATGCTGGATATAGGATACAAAAAAGCAGGACGCATAGGGCAAAAAACAGATGGTTTGTTTAATTGTTTTTGCTGGTTACTTATTACTTAATACTGCTTACTGCCTACTGTTTACTGCTTACTGGTTGCTGATCACTGGACACTGGATATATAAGGGAAATGGCGCCATCAATATCTATAATTTGACATTGCCTATCAGAGGTTGACTATGACGGATCAAAGGGCCGAAAATCGATTGTTCTGGGAAAACGAGGAAAAGAAACTCGATGAACGTGTCCAGCTGGCCGTATGGCCGGGGGGCCAAAAGGCGGTGGACAAACTGCGCAAGCAGGGCAAACGCCCGGTTAGAGAACTGATTCAGCAGCTGATCGATCCGGAAACCGAGTTCTATGAACTCAGCCGGATTGCAGGTTTCGGCATGGATTATCCTCAAGTCGCGGACGTGCCCTGCGGTGGTCTGGTGACTGGATTGGGGAAGATTCACGGCAACTGGACCATGATTATTGCCAACGACAGCCGGGTAAAAGCCGGAACCTATTTTCCCATTACCCTGAAGAAGCACATGAGGGCCCAGGCCATCGCCGAACAATGTGGGCTGAATTGCGTCTATATTGCCGATTCCGGTGGTGTCTTCCTGCCCATGCAGGCCGAAGTCTTCCCTGATGATCAACACTTTGGATCCATGTTTTTCAACATGGCACGGATGTCGGCCATGGGACTCAAACAGATAACCTTAAGCACCGGCGGCAATACGGCCGGAGGAGCCTACATCGTCTTTATGGCCTGCGAGTCGGTCATGATTGATAAGCTGGCCTACTCTTTTCTGGGCGGACCGCCTTTGGTAAAAATGGCCACCGGAGAAATCATCTCTGCTGAGGAGTTGGGAGGTGCCGAGGTCCACACTCAAATTTCCGGCGGAGCCGATCATTTCTGCACCGATCAGGATGAAGCCATCGCCAGGATAAAAGAGATACTCATGCTTGAACCGCCCCAAAAACTGCACCTGCACCGCTATGCTGAAGTTCCGCCGCAGGTTTCCACAGAAGCTCTTTACGAAAACATGTCAGCATCCGTTCAACAGGGCATCGATGTTCGCGCCTTTCTGGCAGCGATTGCAGATGATAGTGTTTTCAGCGAATATAAAAAGAATTATGCTCCGGGCAGGGGAAGCAACATCGTTACCGGTAAACTGCGCATTAAAGGTCTGACCATAGGTACGGTGGCGGCAAACGGCGTCGGCATCATATTTGCTGAAGCGGCCCGCAAGGCTACCGAATGGATCATACGCTGCAGCCAGGAAAAAATTCCGCTCTTGTTTGTCCAGAGTTCCCCCGGCTATATGATAGGATCGGAGTCCGAACATATGGGCATCGGTAAATACGGAGCTGATATGGTCAGGGCGGTTTCCTGCGCTCAGGTGCCCCGGATCCAGATTGTAATCGGACCTGATAACGGGGCCGCCAATTACGGGATGTGCGGCCGGGCGTACCGTCCACATCTTCTTTTCTCTACCATGAGAGCCCGAACTTCTGTAATGAGCGGGAGGAGTGCAGCGGGTGTTCTGCTTTCCATTGAGGAACGCAAGCGTTCGGCTCAGCAGAATCCCATGACCGCGGAGGAAAAAAATGCTTTCAGTCAAGAGATGATTAAAAAATACGACGCCGAAACCAATCCGTTATACTGCGGAGCCCGTCTTTGGAATGACCGCGTTCTTAAATTTTCCGAAATCCGCAACTGGCTGGCAATGGGTTTTGAAGTCAGCCTGCTGAAACCGATCGGCGAACCGTCTTTTGGAAATTTCCGGTTTTGATTTTGAAAAGAGAAAGATATTTTATCACGAAAGCACGAAAATACGAAAAAGGGAGGTTAGGTTAACCATGACGGAATATGATTACTGGAAGATATTTCCTAAAATGCCTAAGAAAGTAACGATCGGCGACATTACCGTACGGGACGGTTTTCAGCATGAAGAGAAATTTATCTCTACCGACGCAAAAAAATTCTACCTGGAAGAGCTTATTTTTGCCGGCTGCCGCGACATTGAAGTAACCAACCTGGGCAATCCCTTTCTCATGCCGCAGTTCAAAGACGCCGAGGAGCTGTTTGCGCATGTAAGAAGTGATCGTTTCAAACAGCGCTGCACTAAAAAGGGTGTTAATTATGATGATATCTGCTTCACCGCCATCACGATCCGCAAATCCGCCGTCGACCGTGCCATTGAAATGAAAGCAAGGGGAATCGGCCCTGATCGTGTTTTAATGATGGTTTCCACCGAGGAAGAACATCATTACGCCAATGCGGCAACAACTCTTCCGGAATACTGGAAAGAAGCCGAACGCTGTATCAAAAAATGTACGGATGCCGGCATAAAGATGTGCGGCACGGTCAGCACGATCTGGGGCAGCCCCATCGGTGGTGCCACGGATTTGAGGGATGCCGTGGAGTTTACCAAGCGATGGCTGGAGATCGGGGCCCATGACATTGAGCATGCCGATCACGACGGCAGTGCCTCGGCACCGGATGTCTACCGTTATTTTTCCATGATTCTGGATGAAATTCCGGAGCCAAACCTGCATATCGCCCACTTTCACGAAACCAAACGAGTGGCGTCTGCGTCTATTCTAGCTTGCCTGCAGGCTGGAATCGTATTTTATGAAGCGACTATGGGCGGTCTGGGCGGACAGCCGGCCAATTTCCTGGACGACTGCCCTGTCAAGGGAACCGGTGAATACTACTATGAAGACCCCCGCTATGTAGGCCTGGTCACGCTTGAAGATACGCTGGTCCAAATCGACGAAATGGGAATCGAACACGGCTGGGATGTGGACCGCGTTCTGTGGCTGGGCCGGCAATTGGAAAAAACCGTCGGCAGAAGGCTGCGTTCCGACGCCGTCATCAACGGCCGCACATTGAAAGAGGGGCATATGCAGTTTGCGCGTCCCGGTCTGAAGGGGAAAAAAGAAAAACTGGGCGAAGAGCCGGGGCAGAAAATACCCAAAGACTGGAGCCCCGGCGCCGTACTGCCTGAAAAATACCGTCCCAGTTGATTTCGTAAAAAGAAAAAATTACCACGAAAGCACGAAAACACAAAAGCACGAAAAAGGAATTTAATAAAATTTCGTACTTTCAATATTTCGTGTTTTCGTGATTGTCCTTAAAATTTTGTTTCAGAAAAGAGGTAGCTATGGAAACAAAGAATCAAAAGCCTCACATCAACGTCGATTTCTTTGAAGGCCTTACAGGTGATATTTTAAAATCGACCGACAAGGCCGTAGCAGCGATCGGCGAACGCATCAAAGCTATAAGAGAAGAAAAAGGACTGTCGCTGGAAGACCTTTCAAAGATGACGGGGTTTGCCGTTGAACTGCTGTCGAACATTGAAGCCGGCAAAGTACAGCCGCAGTTAGGAACGATTATCAAACTGTCAAAAGCCCTTGACAGTGCCTTCAGCCGGCTGGTTTCCGGTGTCGGCGATAAGCTCTACTCCATAACCCGAAAAAATGAGCAGAAAATCGTCTCCAGGTCCACTTCCCAGAAAGGCAAAAAGCAAGTCTACATATACAAAAGCCTTGCTCCGGAAGTCAAAGGGCGCCATATGGAAACCTTGATCGTACAGCTTGAAGAAAACCCCGACCAGGAGATGTCCGTGCATGCAGGTGAAGAATTTATTTATGTTCTGGATGGTACGGCCGTGCTGAAGATCGGCCATGACTGTTATGATCTTGAGTCCGGTGACAGCGCCTATTACCTGTCGACTACGCCGCATCTGATTGCTTCTAAAAGCGGAAAAGCGACGATACTTGCAGTGCTATATGAAGGCTAACCCGGAATTTCACGAGCCTGATGCACCCATTGGCTGTGTTATCAGGGGTTCGCGGTAGTCGTACTACAGCTTCACCCCTGAATGCCTTGCCAATAGGCGAATCAGGCTCGTGAAATGTTCCGAAAAATGTTTCCAATCGCAGATGATATAATGGATGATAAAGACTTTGTCCCTTTTGGGGGAAATGAAATCCAGACACCGGATGTTGATCATGCCCGAGTCGTAGTGTTGCCGGTTTGTTACGAAAACAAGCCTTCCTATGGCACCGGCAGCGCAAGAGGACCTTATCATATCCTGAACGCATCTTTGCACTTAGAGCGCATGGACGAGGAAGCTCTGGTCGACTGGGGCTTGCGAAAAATCCATACAGCAGCACCTCTTTGGCCTTCAAACGATCCCGCACAGGCTGTCCGCCAAATACAGCAGGCGGCCGAAAGCGTTTTGAAACACAATAAATTTCTGCTGTCCCTCGGCGGTGATCACGCTGTATCCATTGGACCGATCAAAGCCGCATCTGACCGGCACCCGGATATGGGCGTGCTGCAAATAGATGCCCACTTGGATTTGAGAGATGAATGGCAAGGAAGCCGATATAACCATGCCTGCGTTATGCGCAGGGTTGTCGAAGATGCGCAGGTAAAGGTTGTACCGGTGGGAGTCCGTGCAATTGATCCGGAAGAGGCCGACTTTCTCAGCCAGAGGAACATTGCCCCCTTTTATGCCCACGAAATCGATCCCTGGGATTACACCTGGATAGACCGGATTGTTGATGCGCTGCCGCCAAAGGTTTACTTGACCATCGACCTTGACGGACTCGATCCATCCGTAATCCCCGGTACAGGGACTCCTGAACCGGGCGGTCTTTCGTACCGACAGCTTGTAGAGTTGATCAAAATGGTAGGCCTGAAAAAGAAAGTTGTGGCGGCAGATATCACCGAGCTTGCCAAAATCGAGGGAACCCAAGTGTCAGAGTTTACCGCCGCCAAGATTGCAACCAAAATTATTGTTTACTGCTTATAGTCTGCATTTTCCTTGTAACATCAATAATTTCTTAAAAAAGGATATAAGAGTTATAATAGTTTATTTACATTACAGGTTAAGCTAAATGGCGTGATTGGATAATAGAGTTTTTAAATTTTAGAGCCCAACATTTATTTGTTGGGCTTTTTTTGTTTATAAATTAACAAAACTTGCGATATCATTGACAAATCTTATATTTCAGCATATTGAAGTTTAGGTAAGAAACCTTCATAATTCCCAGTTCTTTAGAATTATATTAATTAAAGGGGTCAAGATGAAGTTCCTATCAAAATTTAATCAATTTTCAGGCAAAATAAGGCTCGCTGTTTTTTTATCTTTCTTGTGGTTGTTTTTTGCGTGGTTTAAAACGCCTAGAGTGTATGGTTTTTCTTGGAAAAAGTTTATTGGGTGGGGAATAGTACCTCTTTTTGCAATATGGGGTTTTTGGTGGGTACTAAAAGGATATGAAAAAGATGAGGAAGCCGATAATTAATATAGGAGGTGCGAGATGACACCTGACACATTTGATATTTTTGATCCTCCCCGACCAAGGCCAATCGCTCCGGAAAAATGCAAATACTGCAAATCTAAAATGAAAGACCAAAGAGGTTTGAGCATATCGAGGTACAGTCATTGCCCAAAGTGCAAAGCATACTTTATTGAAGAAGGTTGGTTCACTGCTGACAAATGGTATTTATTTTGTTTAGGTATAGATATAAAAGGAGACAAAGAATGAAAAGGGGATCGAGATGACGTTCCTATCAAAATTCAAGGAATTGTCAGGTAGAATAAGGATAGCGGTATTCGTTTCTTTTGTGTGGTTAATTTTTATTTTCGCAGTAAGCTACGATGTCCGCAGCAGGTATCGTGGTTTAAATTTGGAACAGTTTCTAGTCTTTGGAGTAGGGCCTCTTGTTCTCTTTTGGGGGGTGTGGTGGATTCGAGAAGGATTTAAAAATAGATAAGGAAGTTGAATTAAAATCGAAAGACGAAAATGATCCTGCGGATCGCATGTAATTAGTACAGGGGAGGTATCGAGATGAAAGAACGCCTTTTAGATGTTGTAAAATGGGCTTTGATTCTCGTAATAGCTGGAGCAGTTTTTTATGTGGTATGCCCTAAGTATTATTTTAAACGAGACAAGAACAGTGTGTGAATCGGCATGCAATAATGACCCACCTTTAGCCGGAATCGGCGTCCAAAATTGACCCACCCTCCGCGGACCCCTATTATATCTGGTCACTACCAGAAAGGGGGTCGAACAGGAGATGCTTACAGTGGAGACGATACGGAAAATTCGATTAGCGGTTCATCGGGATGGTAAATCGATACGGAAAACAGCAAAGGATTTGAACCTTTCAAGAAATACTGTTCGCAAAGTCATTCGAAGCGACCAGACAGCATTTGAATACAAACGTCGGTTGCAACCCCATCCAAGGTTAGGCGACTATATCAATTTATTAGAAGAGCGACTGTCAAAGGATCAAAAGCTGCCTAAAAAGCAGCGCCGCACAGCCCAAATGCTATACGAAGGGTTGCAGTTAGCGGGCTATGAGGGCGGATATGATGCAGTCCGGCGGCACGTCAAGCGCTGGCGGCAGGATAACGGGCATACCAGAGGACAGGTATTTATTCCGCTTGTATTCGAACCAGGTGAAGCGTTCCAGTTCGACTGGAGTCACGAATCGGTTCAGATGGATGGGCTGCCGGTCAAGGTCAAAGTTGCCCACATCCGTTTGTGTCACAGCCGTCTGTTTTTGACCGTTGCCTATCCCCGTGAAACCCAGGAGATGGTTTTTGATGCCCATATGCGCGCCTTTGAGTTTTTTGGAGGGGTGTGTTGCCGGGGTATTTATGACAACTTGAAGACGGTTGTAAACAAGATTCTTGCCGGTAAAGAAAGGAATTATAATAGCCGCTTTGCGCAGCTGAGTTCCCATTATTTGTTTGAACCTGTGGCTTGTACCCCGGCTTCCGGTTGGGAAAAGGGCCAGGTTGAGAACCAGGTTGGCGTTGTGCGCAGGCGGTTTTTTACGCCTCGATTAAAAGTAAAAGATTTTAAGGAACTCAATACCTACCTGCTGGAACGCTGCCTGACGTGGGCCAAGACGCGGAAACATCCGACTTTGCCTGACCAGACGGTCTGGGATGTTTATGAAGCTGAACGTCCTTACCTGATGAAGCTGCCGCCACGCTTTGACGGCTATGCGGAGCGTCCGGCACGGGTGAGTCCCAGCAGCCTGGTCACTTTTGATCGAAACCGTTACAGTGTGAATTGCCGTGAAGTGGGACGAGTCGTGCAGTTCCGAGTGTATGCCGATCGAATTGTGATTGTGAGCGACAATGAAATTGTCGGGGACCACCCGCGTCAGTTTGGCCGCAACAAAACAGTGTTTGATCCCTGGCACTACCTGCCGGTGTTGGATCGCAAACCCGGTGCCCTGCGCAATGGAGCGCCTTTTAAGGGCTGGGATTTACCGGTAGCAATCAAACGTGTTCAAGACCGTTTGCAACGCCTTTACGCCGATTGGGATCATCAGTTTGTCAGCATACTCAAAACGGTCCCGATATGTGGGCTCGAAGCGGTTGATGGTGCCTGTCGGCAGGCACTGAAGCTGCCGGTCGTCAGCAAGGAAGTGGTCTTGAATATTTTACACCGCGGCCAAGACAAAGAACCGGGAACGGTTATCGATCTGCCTGAGCGACTGATACTGAAAAATGAGCCGGTGGCTGACTGTCAGCGCTATGAGTTGTTGGTGCAACAGGGGCAACATGCTGCGAAATGATATTTTGCAAACCATGGAAGCGCTCAAGCTGCGAGGAATGTATGCGGTCTATGATGAGGTGCTGACCAGTGGCCGTAAGCGGCGATCAACCACAGAAAAGATCCTACTCGAACTTCTGGAAGCTGAAGCTGCTGAGCGGCATCTTCGTAGCATCCGGTATCGAATGGGACAAGCTCGGTTCCCGGTGATGAAGGCACTGGATACCTTCAATTTTGCAGAAGCTGAGGTTGACGAACAGCAGATCCGATCCTTGTATCAAGGCGATTTTTTGGAAAATCATGCCAATTTGATTTTTGTCGGCGGCACGGGCACGGGAAAAACCCATCTGTCCATTGCTATCGCCGCTCAAGCCATCAGAGACGGTGCGCGGGCAAAGTTCTATAACCTGGTGGACCTGGCCAATGAACTGGAGCAAGAAAAACTGACAGGCAATGGCGGCAAGATAACAGCCCAGCTTGTTCGGCTTGACTTGGTCGTGCTTGATGAACTGGGCTACCTGCCGTTCTCAAAAAATGGCAGCCAACTGCTGTTCCATCTGGCCTCAAAGCTCTACGAACAAACCTCCGTGATCATTACCACAAACCTATCGTTTGGAGAATGGCCGCAGGTCTTTGGTGATAAGAAGATGACTACGGCCATGCTGGACCGCCTGACGCATCATTGCGAAATCATTGAAACCGGAAATGAAAGCTGGAGGATGAAACACAGAGCCTCTTAGCAGAGGCTTCTGATGCTTTTGACATTAACTTTTTATGCGCTGGGGTGGGTCAATTTTGCACGCCGGTGGTGGGTCATTTTTGGAAGCCGATTGACA
>JABMQM010000517.1 GCA_013203195.1 Desulfobacteraceae bacterium
AAGATGCATCTTTGTTTTTAATAGGCTTTCAGGCCGGGTACAGAGATTCTGACAGGGGCCTTTATCTGTTAAACCACTTAAGAGAGAAAGAAAAGTGCAACACCACCATCGCAGTTGAGGTGGAGAATTTTATGTCTCTTTATGATGGCCCCGTGTATGAAGATATTAATGCCGGAAGCGCGGCCTGCAGCGGGCATTGCGCCAAGGTTGACGATTTGACAAGATGCAGTGTATCTTGTAGAAATGCCATTGCAAGGGAGGTTATACTTAAGGCTTTTAATCTTAAAACATGAAAGGAGGAAGCTATGCTACGCAAAGCCAGTTACAAACTTCGTATTACCCGCAGAGAGGCGCTTTATGTCCACGATGAACCTGACCATGCATTGATGCTGGTCGAATTGGAGGGAGAGCCGATAGAATATACACCCGGGGTGGCCGGCGAATTTGTCTCACGGCGCTGTGTCAATTTTCATGACCGCACCAAAGGTGCCGGGTCCATGCAGGGTTATGCAATCACCAACTTCCAATACGGTTCCGTGTACAGCCGTTTTAAAGGCGACCGTGACGGTAAAAGCAAGACTACAAACGGCACCTGGGAAACATACAAGGGCACCGGCAAGTTGTCCGGCATTAAAGGCAATGGTGATTTTAAGGTCACCGCCGGCAAAGCTAAAAACGAATTCATTCTCAACATGGAAGGCAAATACGAGCTTTAATCCACAGATTTCGCAGATTACACAGACTACAATGAAGAAACGTTTGGGATTGCGGGATTTGCCGGGCTAAATTCCCTGCTGCCGGCTGTGGTAAGATAGAAAACATGATTTGTTGACACCCCCGCGGCTTGCCGCGCGGGCATTCATTAACGATACGACAATTTCAGGCTTGTCAGACAGAATCGGCTTGCTTTGAACATGCCGGACAAAGACCCACAAACTCGAGCGTGTGTCCGATGATTGTGTAAATAGTGGCACCGTAAAGCTCATTTTCAAGTTGTTTTAAAGGTGCTATGGGCGCATCGTCCACGCGCCCGCAACGCGTGCAGCGAATATGGTAATGCTTTTTCGGGTTCCAGTCGTAACGCTTTATGGTGCCGCCGATCTCCAGTTTTTGAATTTCACCCGACCCGGAAAGGAGTTCCAGATTTCTATAGATTGTACCGAGACTTACGTTAGGAAGACGCTCTCGCACTAAGGCATAGACTTCATCAGCGCTGGGGTGGGCGTTGTCCTGGTGCAAAACCTCTAAAATTGTTTTCCGCTGGGGCGTCATCCGGCGTTCCTGCTTTTTCTCCAAAGCCCGGCCATCCTTCCTGGATTTCTTAAAAACAAACGATTTAAAAAATTTTCAGTGTTTTTATTAAATGGCTTGACAACAAAATGTCAAGCAGTTACCGTAACCAGTAATGGTTACTGATAGTATAAAATGTGTTGAGTGTCAATTTATAAAAGCTAAACAACCTTAAATAGTCCTAAAAAGGAGGATTTTTTATGTCTGAAACCACAACAACCACAACCATTAAACCTAAAAAATTGGCAGATCCCATAGCGTCCAGCATTGATCCTGCAACCCAGGAAATGATCAAGCGCGCCCAGGAGCTGGGTGTTGAAACGGTCTTTGACCGGGCCGTTACCATGAAACCATGTAATATTGGAATCCAGGGCATTTGCTGTAAAAACTGTGCCATGGGACCCTGCCGCCTGCCGTTGCCCAAAGCCGGCATCGAAGGCGAGGATACCAGAAAAGGGTTGTGCGGTGCTACGCCAAACACCATTGCGGCCAGAAACTTTGCCCGCATGGTGGCCGCCGGCGCCGCGGCCCATTCGGATCACGGCCGCAGTGTGGCCGAGGTTTTTTTGTCAGTGGCCCGCAAGGAGACCAATGATTATAAAATTAAAGATCCCGCCAAGCTTTTGCAGATAGCGCCCTATTTTGGTGTTGCCACCACGGTTGAAGTGGACGGTGAAAGCCTTGACCGCGATTTTGATGAAATCGCCCTGGAGGTGGCCGAAAAGGCCCTGGCTGAATGGGGCAAGCCCGAAGGCACCCTGGCGTATCTGAAGCGGGCTCCGGCACCGCTCTACGAGCGCTGGAAAAAACTGGGAGAACTACCCCGCAATATCGACCGCGAAATAGTGGAGATTATGCACCGCACCCACATGGGAGTGGATCAGGATTACAAGAATATTGTCAAGCAGTGCACCCGGGCGTCGCTGGCCGACGGCTGGGGCGGCGCCATGATAGCCACCGATCTTCAGGATGTCATGTTCGGATCGCCGTCTCCGCTGCAGTCCGAGGCCAACCTGGGCATCATGAAGGAAGACCATGTTAACATTATCATTCACGGCCATGAACCGCTTCTGTCCGAGATGATTGTGGCGGCGGCGCAGTCGGCCGAGATGATCGATTATGCCAAAACCAAAGGTGCCAAGGGGATTCAGTTGGGCGGCATCTGCTGTACCGGCAACGAGATTCTGCAGCGTCACGGTGTACCCCCGGCAGGGAACTTCCTCCAGCAGGAACTGGCCATTATCACCGGCGCCTGTGACGCCATGGTGGTTGATGTGCAGTGTGTGTTCCAGAATTTGGCTAATGTGGCCAAGTGCTTTCACACCAAGCTGATCACCACCCACCCCATTGCCAAGATGGAACAGGACAACGTGATTCATATCGAGTTTGATGAACATCATGCCATGGAAGACGCCAAACGAATCGTTAAGATGGCCAGCGACAACTTCAAGAATCGTGGAGCCGAGATTATGATCCCGAAGCACAAGGCCACCCAGATCGCCGGTTTTGGTGTGGAATCGATTGAGTACCATTTGGGTGGAACGTTCCGGGGTTCTTATTATACGCTGAATGACAACATCATCAACGGCCGTATTCGCGGCATAGCCGGCATAGTGGGCTGCAACAACGCCCGGGTCAAGCACAATGAGGAACATGTTACGATTGTTAAGGAATTGATCAAGAATGACGTACTGGTTCTGACCACCGGATGCAGCGGCATTACTCTGGCAATGCACGGACTGCTGACGCCGGAGACTGCTCAGGTCTTCTGCGGACCGGGTTTAGCTGAAGTGTGTGAAACCGTTGGGATTCCGCCGGTGTTGCACCTGGGTTCCTGCGTCGACAACAGCCGCATTCTGCTGGCGGCTACCGAGGTTGTCAAAGCCGGCGGACTCGGCAACGACATTCGTGACCTTCCTGCAGCCGGCAGTGCGCCTGAGTGGATGAGCGAAAAGGCCATCGCCATCGGCCAGTATTTTGTGGCTTCAGGAGTCTACACGGTCTTTGGATATCAGATGCCGCTGGACGGTGCCCCCAAGTTCAAGAATTATTTGTATAATGAACTTGAAGAGATTTATGGCGGCAAGTGGGACTGTGAGCCTGACCCCATTAAGCATGCCCATAAGATGATTGCGCATATTGACAAAAAGCGCAAGGCACTAGGCATAGACAAAGCACGCGAAAGGGTCCTGATGGATATGGCTGATCGCCAGGCGCTCGAAGCTTAAAAAGGTGTATTAGCAGGACCATCCAGGTTTCTCTCACCACGCGGTTATTAAAAAAAGGGCCATCCCGAGCACAAGGGATGGCCCTTAACTTTTAAAACCACCACACTCTCACTTGTGTTTTGAGGTGTTGCAAGAAGTTTCGATTATATCGAAACTTCTCTGACCTTGCGACTCAGAGACGGTGACAGGGAGTAGTACAAGTCGGCGTTTTGTGGTGATAACAGATCATTGGCAACAGCTTCCGCTGTCTTGCTGTGGCGACAAGCTTGACACGCCCAATATTCCCAGTGATTTTTGCTCGCATGGTCCAGACAGCTACGGTAATGCGGGCAGAAGACATTTCTTTCACCTTTGACTTGAGCCGGATTGGAATTTTCTAGCATGTTTCTGCTCCTTTTAGCAGGAAAAAAGACCTTTTATGGATGGACACTAACTAATATAACGGCTCCCAGCGCTAAGGCAAATACGTCAAACACCCCATTTCTTCAAAAAAAACACCCTATTTACGATAATTTCAGACCTTATTTAAGGCTTGCGGTCGCATACAGCATGATTGCAGTCCTTAGTGAAAAATACAGACAAATCCTACACGATATACAGCCTTCTCTCTATTTACATATTCCGCTGTTTTGATAGAAAATTTCTCCGACCCGCGAACGATTGAAGCTCCCCGCAGTCCCGATTGCGGAATTTCCGCTGTGCCCCAATCCCGGTAGGCGGGACCTTCGCTTCGCCAGGACAAGCTGGGAGGTTTGCGAGCGACGTGCAGTTCAGGGTGTTTTCTCCCGCATGGTTCGGGTTACGGGCACCCTTGTTGTTCACCACGACAAACAAAGGAGCATAAAGGATGGACAAAAACCCCAATCCGGTTCATAACAATGGAAGCAGGAACCTTTTTTGTCCCTATTACGGTGACTGTCTGGACCATGCGGCCAAACTTCACTGGGAGGCCTGGGCTTGTTTTGATTGTTATCACAAGATGTTAAGAGAAGCAGGCGCGGAAGGGCCGTTTTCATCCGGCGACACCACACCATATTATAGGATCTCGCCTGAAATTTATCTGCACGCGGGATAGAAATGCAAATGGGATTTCAGTTCTGCCCGTATTGTGGCGGTCGATTGCAGATTAGAAGCAAGGGGTCCCACAAGCGCTTGTATTGTGAGCCGTGCCAACAGACCCATTATCGCAACCCTACAGTTGGAGTGGCGGTCGTTTTGCTTAAAAACCACGAATTGCTTCTGGTAAAACGACAAGGTTCTTACCGGGGGATGTGGTGCATTCCTTGCGGGCACGTAGAGTATGATGAAGATGTGCGGATGGCGGCACAAAGGGAGTTCAAGGAAGAAACAGGCCTGGACGTGGATATTGGGCCTGTTTTTGCGGTTCATTCTAATTTTCATGATCCGGAAAATCAAACCGTGGGAATATGGTTTTGGGGTCGGCGCAGCAGCGGCAAACTTAAAGCCGGATCCGATGCCAGCGAAGCCAAATTTTTTCCCTTAAACCGGCTGCCTGCAGAAATGGCGTTTCCCACGGATCGTTTAGTGTGTGAACAATTAAACTCTATATCCGAAGGAGTAACATGAAACTTAAAGAACAAATCAAGCACGATTTAATCGCTGCGATGAAAGCTAAAGACGCAAAGAAGAAAAGTGCGCTTCGTGTTGTTCTGGGCGAGTTTAGCAGGCTCGACAGGAAAGAGCTTATAGATGATGATGTTGTCAAAATTTTGAAAAAATTAATCAAAGCTGAAAAAGAAGTCATACAAATAAAAGGTGAGCGGGCGGATTGCGAGTTTGTTACAATATTGGAAAACTATTTACCCAAAATGGCGACAGAAGCGGAAATTAAAAGTTGGATCGAGCAAAACATCGATTTTGCTAATTTTAAAAACAAGATGCAAGACATGGGGCAAATAATGAAGCATTTTGGAACGGCGGCCGACGGCAATGCCGTCAAGGAAATCCTGCAGCAGATGTAAACAAAATTGATGAATTCGTAAAAAGTCGAATTCATCACGAAACCATCATTATGGTCCTTTCTAAAAACTCAGCCTAAGTCCGTATCCTCATATTAATTTCCCATCATTTTCTTTGTTAAAGGTGTTGCCGTAAGGCATCGATTCCGGGCTATGTGGCCCCCTCCGGAGCGCCGGGTTCTTTGTCGGTAAGGACCTGTGAAAAGCGGGCGATGACTTTTAAATACATTGTTTTAGGATATAGTCCACTAAGAGAAAAGACGCTTTCCCGGTTTTTAATAAACACGACATGGGGGATACCGGTCACGCGCAAGGCAGAGGCAAGGCCGGGGTTCTTGTCGGTCGCGAAGCGATTTTATAGCTTGAGCAAAAAGTCAAATGAAGCTATAGAAGTATAAGATGGACCAAATGTTTACCAGGATACCATTTAAAGCTATCGTTTTATCCGCGCTTTTTGTTCTGTTTTTAGCGGTTGTACCCCTCTGTGCGGACAGATACTCCTACATCGACAGCCAGGGGGTGCTTCATTTCACCAACGTTCCCACCTCAGCCCAATATACCGTCTATATCAAGGAAAGATCTGCCAGGTCATTGGGTTACACCACCAATCAATATGATCACTTGATAACGGGAGCATCCAAAAGAGAGGAGGTTTCCTTTGCCCTGCTCAAAGCGCTGATCAAAACCGAGTCGAACTTCAACCCCGAGGCGGTTTCGCGCGCCGGCGCTAAAGGCTTGATGCAAATTATGCCCGTCAACATCAAGGATCTAAACATAAAAGACCCTTTTGATCCACGGGAGAATATAATGGGGGGAGCGCTGTATTTAAAACAGCTTATTAAACGTTTTAACGGAGAGCTGCCGTTGGCCCTGGCCGCTTATAATGCCGGCCCCAACGCCGTTGAGCGCTATCAAGGCATCCCGCCCATCAAAGAGACGGAAGAGTTTGTGGAGAAAGTGTTGAAGTATTATGCAATATATAAAAGAGGATAATCGTCAATCAAAGGTCAAATCCTCTTCGATAACCGTCCCCTCTCTGACAACCACCTGTCTTGAGCTATTGTTTTGGATAACAACCCGCCCCTTGATACTTACATTCTTTTCAAAGCGCACGTCTCCTTGGATTTTAAGCGCATCACACTTGACCAGCGATGGAATGTGTTGGCTGCATCGTTGATTAAAAAGGTCGATTTTTCCGTAATATCGAGGGTCTAGATCTATTGTTATCCTCTTAGAACCAACCGCTGGATTTGTTGTCAGAATCTTTTCTTTGGAAAAGACAAAGCGGTCAGACCGAATTGCCAGAAGATCGCTGCATTTTTTTACAGGAAAGAAACGGGAGGTCGGTACTTGCATTACGGTTGCACCCTCAAAAAGCGATATGGCAGCACCCATAGCAGTTTCGGTCTGATATACTTTGGGGCTGGTTTCATCTCGGGGGTCGAGGGTTTTGGGGTTTCTTATCAGCGGAAGCTTGACGGTGCCATGTTTTTCGATAAGCGTGGCAAGCGCTTGAAGGTTTATCCAGATGTTGTTGGTGTTGAAAAATCCGTAAAGATTTATGTCTTGGAAAGCATCGAGCTCATCTTGTGGGCACTGGGCCGCTTCACGCAGGACCAGTCGCCCGTCCTTATGCCTGGCAATATGTCCGCCTTTGACATCCGCAGGCGTACGCCTGGCGACCTCCATCATAAAGGGTAGTTGGTTTTGACTAAAATAGCCCAAGAGCGCTGTGTCCATGGTAGCACCCAGGTTGTCCGAGTTGGAAATAAAGGCATAGGTTATCCCTTGGTTAATAAGGCGTTTTAACATTCCGGATGTATATATGGCTGCATAAATATCGCCATGTCCCGGAGGATTCCACTCCAGGGTCGGATCCCGGGGCCAGGTCGCAGGCGAAAAGTCTTGCTGCATTACCTTGGGAAACCTGTTTTGCATAAACAACAAGGGCGGGGAAGAAGGTTTCATCCTGTCCAGGGCGGACAAGGTGTCCTGGTGGGTACTGAAACTGTTCATCAGGGCCAGCTTGACGTCGTGACGTGCGGCCTGCTGGAGCATTATTTCAAGAAATGTTGCGCTGTTTTTTACCTCCAGAAGAGACTTGGCTCCGGTAAGGCCCATGCTCGTACCAAGTCCGCCATTGAGTTTTATCATGACGGCATGCTTTAAGGCCTGTTTGCCGGCCTTGGCATATTGCTTGATATGACTTGCATCTTGCACTTCGTCCGAAGCTACTGGTTCAATATCCCGGCGAGAGATCAGGCCGGTTTCTCCGGCAAGAATTTGTGCGTAATAGTACGCAAAGGTGTCAATCACAAGCGGATGAATGCCGGCGTTTTCCATTTTTGAAACAAAGGCGGGCAAACAGCCCGGTCTATCCGTTTGGCTCAACTCAACCCCTTCCACAGCATGAGCCCCGTGGTCGTGTCGTACGCCCTTTCCAAAGGTTTGCCGGCCAGCTCCACAAGGTCGATTTCTCCGGCATAAATGATGGTTTCGGAAAAAAGGTGTCCGCCGATGGTTTTTCCGTGCATGTCGGCCAAAAGAATGTGGGCGTGTACCATGGGGTTGCCGTCTTTTAAAGAAATATTGCCCGTGCAGTTTACAATTTCTAAGGGGGCTTCTTTTGTATAAGTGACATAAACTTGTTGTTTTTGATCATAGGCTCCCAGGGTAACGGAAGTAACTGCGCCGATTGCCGAAAATGTTGCCATTGCAACGGCGGTTTCCCCGCAGAAAGCCTCGATCGATTTGATCAAATCCACACCGTGTGGAAGGCGCCCCATAAAACGACGCCCGCTCTTAAACTCCGAGCAAGTCAATTTTGGCATTGAATAATTCCTATTTCAAAGGTCTCGCACCAATGTGGGTTAATAGATCCGTTGTAAAAAGACATCCTTATGTTGATACAGTATTTACACAAGTAAAATCAAGGCTTATGTTGACAATGTTTTTGGGTTTGAGTAAGAAGGGCCCTAACCCGCATTTCTCACCAAAAACATTAGTATACAGGGAGCATGTGGGAAGTAAAGGCTATATTTTTTAATAACAATGAAAGGAAACAGACACAATGACGACAACCGAAGAAATGGCGTATGTGGCGCCCG
>JABMQM010000518.1 GCA_013203195.1 Desulfobacteraceae bacterium
ACAAATGTCAGTTATGAGTTATCGGTTATCAGTAATCAGTTATCCCTTACTGATCACTTCCCACTGATGACTGTTCACGCGTGACTGCCTTTGTGCCTTAGTGGCTGAATAATTAACAATAATATTTTATGAGGCTGTGATGGTTTCGGCTATATTAGCAAAAGCCTTTGTTACCAGGGAATCTTTATTTTTTTTCTGAAATGAAGTGCCGGAATCGCCGCAAGCAACAACATCAAGATCGAACGGAATCTTCCCTAAAAACTTTATCCCGGCCGTCCGGGCTGTTTTTTCGCCACCGCCGGAGCCAAACAGGTCGATCATTTCGCTGCAATGCGGGCAGCTAAATCCGCTCATGTTTTCAATCAAGCCGAAGATCTCCATTTTTACAACGTTACAGAAACTGATGGACTTTCTCACATCTGCCAGAGAAACCTCCTGTGGTGTGGTGACAATTATCGCTTTGGCGTCGGCAATTGTCTGGGCTACGGTCAAAGGTTCGTCACCAGTTCCCGGAGGTGAATCGATTATCAAATAATCGAGCTCACCCCATTCCACTTCGCTGATAAACTGCTGAATCGCCGCATTTTTGAGCGGTCCCCGCCAAATAATGGCATCATCCTTGCGTACGCTAAGCGATTCAATTGAAACCGCTTTCAGGTTTTCCGAGTACGCCATGGGGATCAGTTTCCGATTTTCGTTCAAATCGAGCATCCCTTTGAGCCCAAGCATCCTCGGCACATCAGGACCATGCAAATCAACATCCATAATCCCCACGTTATACCCCTTGGCGGCCAACGCAATGGCAAGATTGACAGAGACGCTGGTTTTACCCACTCCGCCTTTGCCGCTCAAAACAATGAACTTGTTTTTAATTTTTTGCAAAGATCGTTTAATCAAAGCGTCCTGATCTGCCCGGGTCTTGTTTTGTTTGCCGGCAGCGCAGACACTTTCATGAATTTGAGTCATTATACCTATCTCCTGTGTTTATTCCGAAAGCAAACTAAATATTGACTTCAAGGTTGTCAAGGATTTTCTCCGTCTCGGCTTATAACGCCCCAATCCGAATTTACGCCTTGACCATCAATACCTCCTCATGTATTTTTGCCCTTAAAGGATAACTTACTTTTAAAATCCAGTCCTCCAGAGGCGGATAAATATCCAAAAACCAGCCCTGTTGAATAGGGTTCTCTCCGGGAAATTGAACATGGCGCGCGTTAAGACAGGCCTTGAAAGGTTTAGTGACTCACCCCCCGAGTGGATATCCGGCCATCGCCTCGGGCTTTTGTGCAATCCTGCTTCGGTGGACAGAAATTTCTGCCATGCCCGCGAACTGATCAACCGTAAACTCCCGGGACAACTCAAGGCATTGTATGCTCCCCAGCATGGATTTTTTGCCGATAAACAGGACAACATGATCGAATCGGACGATATGATTGATTCGGTTTTAGATATTCCTGTTTTCAGCCTTTACGGTCAAACCCGCATTCCCGATAAAGCCATGTTCGAGCCTATCGACACCCTTATCGTTGATATCCAGGACGCCGGAACCCGTGTTTACACGTTTATTTACACCATGTCTTACTGCCTTGAAGCCGCCCAAAGGTTCGGCAAAAAAGTTCTGGTTCTGGATCGGCCCAATCCCATCAACGGCAGCATGGTCGAAGGCAACTGCCTAACCGCCGCATGCGCTTCTTTCGTGGGGCGTTATCCCATACCCATGCGCCACGGGCTGACCATCGGCGAACTTGCCGGCCTGTTTAACAATGAATACCACATCAACTGCGATCTTGAAGTTGTTCCTATGCAAGGCTGGAACCGGGCTATGTATTTCACTGATACCGGCCTGCCCTGGATCGCGCCGTCACCCAATCTGCCGACACCGGCAACTGCCATGGTTTATCCCGGCCAGGTGTTGTGGGAAGGAACCAATGTCTCCGAGGGACGGGGAACCACCCAGCCGTTTGAATTGTGCGGCGCACCATATATCGATATAAAAAAGGTGTCCGCAGTCCTGGAAAGAGACCGCCTACCCGGCGCAATCTTAAGACCGACTGCTTTTGAGCCTACTTCCAACAAATGGGCCCGTACGCTATGCCAAGGGTTTCAGATACACATTGTCGACCCGTATAAATTCAAACCATATATTACTACCCTGAAACTGATTCAGGCAGTAAGATTTCATCACCGCGACCGCTTCGAGTGGAAGTCCGGGCCTTATGAATATGAATTCGACCGGAATCCCATTGACCTTATCATCGGCGATAAGGATATCCGCAAGCGTCTTGAAAATTTCGAAAGCATTGATGAGATCGAAAAATCCTGGCAGGGCGATTTGAATGCATTCATAGAATTAAGCCGGAAGTATCAACTTTATGCGTAGCCTGGACAAGCCCCTAAAGCTGGACAGGCTGAGATCAAATAAATATTTTGCCACAAAGGCACCCCGGTTAAATAGCTTTCAGATTTAGCTGGGCAGGCAAAGACACAAATGTGAGTGATCAGTTATCGGTTATCAGTAATCAGCTTCCCTTACTGATCACTACTCACTGATGACTGTTCACCCGTGACAGGCTTCGTGCCTTGGTGCCTTCGTGGCAAGAGATAAATGACCAGTGGCAAGTGACCAATGACAAATGACCAAACAAACTGGAAGCGGATGCGTTTTAAGGAGAGCAAGGTCTGGCTGGCAACAGATCAGAGTGGAAAACCTGTTGTCAAAAACGGCAAGGTATTGATCAAATACCAGCTGGATCAGGATCACGAATACTGGGTTCATCAAAATAAAGTAACATCGATTGAATCATCCCAGCCCGCAACCAAAATTCCTTCCAAGAAAAAATCTGCAAAAAAGACTCCTAAAACGAAAAGCGCCCCAGAGACAACAACCTTCGATGCAACCGCATACGATGGTGCCGTATGTATTTATACTGACGGAGCATCTTGCGGAAATCCCGGCCCTTCCGGAATCGGTGTTTTCCTGCAGTATGGGAAACACCAAAAAGAGATATCACGCAATATCGGTATTGCAACTAATAATATTGCAGAGCTCGAAGCCATTCGAACCGGGCTGCTGGAACTAAAGAATACCGATCTGCAGGTACGCGTCTTCACCGACAGCAGCTATGCTTACGGTGTTCTGACATTAGGATGGAAGGCAAAGAAAAATACGGAAATGGTTAGATCCATTAGAAAAACGATTGCAAAGTTCAAGGATCTGAAAATCATCAAGGTAAAAGGGCATGCTGGTATTGAGGGTAACGAAAGGGCGGACTTACTGGCAACTTCGGCCGCAAAAGAATAAACAAGCGCCCCGCCTCAAATTGGGCGGGACGCTTGTTTTGGAGATTTAAAGTCTATAATTTTACGTAAAGCGCTTTTAACTAAGCTTTCTCTGTCTTCAGCGTCTCAATCTCTTTTTTAAGATCTTCGATTTCACTTTTGTATTTATCAGAATCATCAGATGCCACCGGCGTATCGAAAGATGTATCAT
Source organism: Desulfobacteraceae bacterium (assembly GCA_013203195.1). GTDB lineage: Bacteria > Desulfobacterota > Desulfobacteria > Desulfobacterales > UBA11574 > Desulfatibia_A. The sequence continues at coordinate 3,491 of JABMQM010000518.1, forward strand.
CTTTCTTCCAGGTATCTTTGAGCTCGTCAAAGCCTAGATAAAGCGCCAATCCACCTCCAAGTAGCAGAGTAACCGGGATAGCACCGGCTAAAAGCTGCAAAAAAGGTTTCCACCATACTGACATGCCAATGAGACCCAAAACAGCTGCTACCGCCCCACCAATTAATGTTTTCATATAAACCCATCCTCCTTTAATAAATTTAACTTTGTTATAAATTTTTATAGAGTTACATCTAAAGCCGTTATAGCTGTTTTATACCGGAGAAAAAAACATCATGGAGAACCTTTCCTGAATAAGAATCTATGGAATAGCATAACAAATTTTGTAACGCAAGCTTAATTTTCTTGATATGGGCATATTTTAAAGTAAATTAAACACGAATGCTGAATTAGCCTCTTTCATTTTATAACAACCTGAATTCACTTTATGTTTTTATAAGAATCAGCGCCGCAAAATGAATGATTGCAATCAAAATTAAGATTTGTTAGATTACAACTTTTGATGAACTCGTAATTGGATAAACGCCATGACAGCATGGATTAAATTAAAGCTATCAAATCTTAGGATGAAACTAAAAGCAAGGATAAATTCCGTCCTTGGAAATACCCACGATCATTATCTATGCAAGCTGCCGGAAGATATCGGTTTATTATCATCATTTATGCTCAAAACCTTCTTTTCCGGCGTAACAGTTTCCAAAGAACAGACCCGGAAACTTAAAGTTCTTCAAAAAGAAGGGATTATTGTTTATACGTACAAACACAAAAGCTATTTTAATTACCTCTTTTACTACACTCGCTATAAGCAGGAAGGCCTGCCATATCCTCAACTGGGCTTTGACTATAACATTATTATCTGGCAACCGCTGTCACGCCTTTTTAAGGTTTTTCTGGCGCATCTCGATTATTTTTTTTCCAACCTGTCGTTTCCGGATCCTTATCGAGACGGATATATTCGCAAGGAACTAATCGGTGGACGGACGGCGCTGCTTTCGCTGGTGGAAAAAAAGGGTTTTTATCTAAGATTTGTAAAAGCCAAAACAGACCCGCTCCGCTATCTTATTGAAGTCCAGCAAACGATCGACCGTCCCATATTTATTGTTCCCCAGCCTATCTTCTTTGATAAAAATCCCCAAAAGTCTACACCGAACATAATCGACGCCCTCTTTGGAGCTAAGGAGAACCCGGGCATACTCAGGCGTCTGATAATACTGCTCAAAAGTTCCGGCAAGGTTTTTGTGGAGATTTCAGAACCGGTGAATCTTAAAACCTTTCTCAAGCAGCCCGAAAACCAGGCAAGAGATATTGAATATCAAGCCCTGGCCTTAAGACGCAACCTGCTTCGTCAAATCAATCGACATCGCCAGACTATTACGGGGCCGGTACTTAAAACCAGGGAAGAGCTGAAACAGAATATCCTCACAAAAGAACGCCTTCAAAAGTTCATGTCACAGCATTCAAAAGCACGCGATATCCCCTTGCAACAGGTGCACAAAAAGGCAGATGCCTTTATTGATGAAATTGCCGCCAAGTATAATATGGTCTTGATAAAAATATATTCAACCGTGATCACATGGTTCATAAAGACCATGTTTACCGGTGTTACGGTCAATAAAGAAGATCTCAACAAAGTTAAAAGCATGTCGCAAAAAGGACCGCTAATTTTAGTGCCATGCCACAAGAGCCATATCGATTACCTGATATTGTCTTATCTGCTGTACCATAACAACATGCCGTGTCCACTTGTGGCTGCGGGGAAAAACCTTTCTTTCTGGCCCATGGGACCGCTGTTCAGAGGAGGGGGTGCCTTTTTCATCAGGCGAACTTTTCGTGGAGCAGTATTGTATTCAAAAGTGTTTACGGAATATATTCACACCCTTCTGGAGGAAGGGTTTAACATAGAATTTTTTATTGAAGGCGGGCGCAGCCGAACCGGCAAATTAATTCTGCCCAAACTGGGGTTGCTTTCAATCCTTCTCGACGCTTATAGAAACGGGGCCTGTGAAGACATGATCTTTGTACCGATTTTCATAGGGTACGACAGGGTCCTGGAGGAAAGCTCATATCTTAATGAAATTGAAGGGGAGCAAAAACAACCCGAAAGCCTTTCGCAAATTATCAAAGCCAGAAAATTTTTGAAAAAACGGTACGGCAGGATCTATGTCCAGTTTCATGATCCCATCTCTATTAAAAGCGTTTTGCAGCAGTATGGTACGCCCATAGAGAAGATGCCGCCCAAGGAGTTTAATATTTTCTGCCGTAATCTGGGGCACAGGACCATCAACGCCATAAACCGGGTTTCGGTTGTTACGCCGCATGCCCTGGTGGCAGCCGCTGTCATGAACTGCTCAAAGCAAAGTTTTACTTATGAACATCTAATGTCCCATGTTGATACATATTTGAATCATTTGTATGCACGCGAAGCCACACTGGCCGACACCCTTCTCTTCGATCATGTTCATGCCGTCAAAAATGCCCTGGACACTTATGTTCAAAGGAAGTTTATCGAGCGTATCACCAAAGACAAAGAGGCTTCGCATACGGACATCCTTTTTAAAGTAAATGAAAACAAGCGCCCCAACCTTGAATATTACAAAAACAACTGTATCGCCTTCTTTGTACCGGCGGCAATTACCGCACTTTCAATTCTGGTTAAAGATGCATTTCAGTTTTCAGCCTCTGATCTGCATGCCGACTACAAGTTCCTTCAGTATTTTTTAAAATATGAATTTGCTTATGACGTTGACCGCACTCCTGAAGACTATGTCCGTAAAAATCTGAAAGCTTTCATAGACGACGCCATCCTGATGCCCCATCCCGTCCTGCCGGACACTTACAATCTTACCTCTTCAGGTTTTCGAAAACTCAAATTTTTTGCAAATTTCCTGAAAACCTATTTTGAATCTTACTGGATTGCATTAGACTTTTTCAAACAACACTCTCAAAATTCCATTAAACCAAAAGACCGTCTGAAAAAAATTGGTGCCATCGGACATCGCATGTATAAACAAAAGGAAATTGTACGCAAAGAAGCACTTTCCAGAATCAACTACCGTAACGGCGTAGATTTTTTCACCACCAATGGTGTCAAAGGTTCGGATGATTATGAAAAGATTGAATACTATGCCGATGCAATCCAGAAATATAACAAATATCTATAAATAAAATCGCGGAGCGATTTTATAATATGAAAGCATTAATCCTTGCTGCAGGTTTTGGAACAAGGCTCCTGCCCTTTACTGAAAACCTGCCCAAACCGCTATTTCCCATTGCCGGGCGCCCGCTGCTGGATATCATCATTCACGCTTTGCAGCAGGCCGGCTGCAAAGCGATTATTATCAACACCCATCACCTGCATCAACAAATCGATGACTTCATCGCATCCCAGGAATATGCGATTCCGGTACTGACCCGCCACGAACCGGTTATCTTAGGTACCGGCGGTGCCATAAAAAATGTCGCCGACTTCTGGGATGACAGCCCCTTTATGGTGGTCAACAGCGATATTATTACAGATATAGACTTGAAGAATGTCTATGATTTCCATTTAAAACATCCCCATCCGGTAACACTGGTACTGCATGACGACCCGGAGTTCAACACCGTATCGATTGATGACAAAGGCCTTATAAAAGGTTTTCTTGATCAGAGTTTTACTTCCGCGCCAACGCCCAAGCCTGCCTTCATCTCTGAAAACCTCCGGCTGGAGGAAAAGAAGAGAGATCACAAAGACCAGGCATGCGGCAACGAGGCCAGAACTCTCGCCTTTACCGGAATACATGTTGTCAATCCGGAAATTCTCGATTTGATCCCTGACAAAGAATTTTCAAGTATCATCGACGTATACACACAACTGATATCATCAACTAATAAAATATGTGCTTTTATTTCAAAGAACTGTTACTGGAAAGATATCGGAACGCCGCAAAGGTACCAGGCAATCACTTTTGAAAAAATGGCGCCCAAGGCTTTTCAGCAGGCCTTTCAGGGTCCCCTGAACAACAACATTCACTGCCGTCAAATCAAGGGAGACGGCTCAGACCGCAACTGGTACCGCCTAAATTCGAAAAATCGATCCCTGGTGATGGTAGATCACGGCATCAGGCCCAAAAGCACAACCAGTGAAGCCGATGCGTTTGTGTTGATCGGCAGGCATCTGTATGACAAAGACATACCGGTTCCAAGGATCTATTTGGCTGATACGTTTTCCGGTCTGGTTTTTCTGCAAGATCTGGGGGATACCAACTTTCAGAATTTCATCCAAAATACTGAAAACCCGCACCAGATCGTCTCCAGCTACAAAACGGTTATCGATCTTTTCTTAAAACAGTCTGTTTACGGTGCCCAAGGCTTTGACCCGGCGTGGACGTATCAAACTGAAAAATATAGCCGGGACCTTATCCTTGATAAGGAATGCCGCTATTTTGTTGAAGCCTTTTTAAACAAATACCTGGGAATGGACTTTCATTTTGAAAATCTTAACGACGATTTCATGTACCTGGCGGATAATGCCCTTGAATTTGCAGTCAACGGTTTTATGCACAGAGATCTGCAGTCACGCAATATTATGGTTAACAACAATCAATTTTACTTTATTGATTTCCAGGGCGGGCGCTCAGGACCGATTCAGTATGATCTGGCATCACTGCTGATCGACCCCTATGTTGAACTCCCCTACCCTGTGCAAAAGCAGCTTTACGACTACTGTGTGGAAAAGCTTTCAGCTTTAATTCATATTGATCCGGCAAGATTTAGCATTGGTTATAAATTCTGCGCTGTAACAAGAAACCTTCAGATTCTGGGGGCCTTCGGTTATTTGAGCCGTATTAAGGGTAAAATCTATTTTGAAAAATACATCCCCAAAGCTTTACGGTCATTGAAGCATAATCTTGCCATTTTCAAGGACTCGGAACTTCCCAACCTTAGGGCTGTTGTTGCTAAGTTATGAACTCTGATTTGTAACAACACAGCGTTTCTGATATATGCTATATGAAAGCATTGTGAAACCTAAAAACATTTGCCACTAAGTCACCAAGACACAAAGGAAATATTTAATTTTTTTGTCTCCGTGCCTTGGTGCCTTAGTGGCAAAAAAAAATATCACTTTAAACCTAAAAGCGATGAATTCGAATACTATGGATTCATCTAACCTGGAGGTGTAAAATGAACCCGATAAAAGTTATGGTCAACGGCCTGCCCGGCAATATGGCCTCAAATGTTGTTCAACACGCGCTCAATGACAAGCGGTTTGAGTTGATTTCCCACTCTCTGACCGGCCCCGAAATCACTGCATCTGAAACGACTATTGGTTCTGTTGCCTTCACTCTGATTCAACCCCAGGACGGATATCAGGCCATTAGCGCCATCAAAGAAAACAGCGGCCCATTTATCAGTGTGGATTTTAGTCTCCCTTCGGCGGTCAACAGCAATGCCGAATTTTATTGCAAGCATAATTTGCCATTTGTCATGGGTACCACCGGAGGGGACCGGGACTTTTTGACAGAGACTGTCACGGCATCTTCCATCCCGGCGGTAATAGCGCCCAATATGGCCAAACAGATCGTCGGATTCCAGGCCATGATGGAATATGCGGCCCAAACTTTTCCGAATCTATTTGCAGGTTATGATCTTGAAATCAAGGAAAGCCATCAGCAAGGCAAAGCCGACACCAGCGGAACCGCCAAGGCCATGGTACACTATTTCAACAGCCTGGGAACACCCTATACCGAAACGGATATTATCAAAGAACGCGATCCCGAAACTCAGCAAAGCGTATGGGGCATACCCGCAGAATTTCTGCAAGGTCACGGATGGCACACCTATGCGCTGACCTCAAGTGACAAAACCGTCCGCTTTGAATTCACCCATAATGTCAACGGCCGTGATGTCTACGCCCTGGGCACCCTGGATGCCGTCTTATATCTCGATAAAAAAATAAAAGCCGGCGTCCGGAGCAGGGTTTTTTCGATGATTGATGTGCTCAAAGGGATTTAAGCCGCATTTCTCGAGAACTGGTTTCAAAACAATCAATTAGGCTCAATTGCCCGGATATCAGGAGGATCATAGATGATGAATAAAAAAGATTGGAAGAGACCAGCCGCGGTCGTCCTCTTCGTAATGCTGCTTGGCGGATATTATGAAAAGTTGAACGTGGAAGCTCAGGCAATGGTATTGCCAATGGTGATATTTATCGCTACAGCCGTAGTTATTGCTCGTTTTAAACAGCTTGAATACGAAATACGCTCAGCGCAAGTCACTACCCATAAAATAACGGTCCAGACGTTAAGTGTTTTGGACAGCAATGGTAATGAACGCATAGCCATTGCTGCAGCCCCCGAAAATCCGGCATTGATTTTTTATGATGCAAACCATACACCCCGGGCTACTCTGGACCTGGCCCATACGGAGCCGACACTAAAGCTGGAGGGCGGCAAAGGCAGCATATTGATAGCCTTTGACAAAGAAGGCTTGCCGCATGTAACGCTGCAAGGCGATACCGATGAAGTCATCTGGTCGGCACCGTAACTAGGGGGATAGAAAAGAGCGCTACGCTTGAAGAGCACTTCGTTTGATGAGCACTTAGTTTGAGGAGCGGCCTGGCGGCCTTGAGGGGAATTGATAAAAAATTTTTCCCCCTAAAGCGAAGCGATCCTAAAGCGTAGCGCTCTTCAAGCGTAGCACTCCAGTGGCAAATGACAAATGACTTTTGCATGTAATAATCTTA